>CANGLG010000186.1 GCA_947454395.1 Flavobacteriales bacterium | reverse complement strand
TTCGGTACCCACTGATGTAGACTACATTCACTTTACTTCAAACAATACCATTTACGGAACGCAATTCAAAGAATTTCCTAAAACGGATTTACCGTTGGTCTGTGATATGTCATCTGATATTTTTTCGAAAGAAATTAATGTGGCAGATTTTGATTTAATCTATGCTGGAGCTCAGAAAAACTTAGGTCCTGCTGGTGCAACTTTATATATCGTTAAAGACGAAATACTAGGCAAATCAACATCTCCTTTTATGCCAACTTATCTGGATTTAAAACAACACGTTGAAAAAGAGTCCATGTACAATACGCCTCCAGTATTTTCAATTTATGTAGCTATGTTGAACCTTCGCAATTTAATTGCTAACGGAGGTGTAAAAGCTATGGAAATGAGAAACAATGAAAAAGCAGCTGTACTTTACAACGAAATTGACAGCAACCCTTTGTTTAAAGGCGCTGTTGAAACGGAAGACAGATCAAACATGAATGTCACTTTCTTATTAAACGATGAAACACGAGCTACTGAATTTGATAGCATGTGGAAGGGTGCAGGAATTGTTGGATTACCTGGACATCGTTCCGTTGGTGGTTACAGAGCTTCTATGTACAATGCTTTGCCAATAGAAAGTGTTCAAGTATTGGTTGACGTAATGAAAGAATTTGCCAGAAAAGGATAGAATCTCAATATAAAAATCTCATATGAAAATATTAGCAAACGACGGAATCTCGGCACTAGGAAAACAATTGCTTGAAGAAGCCGGTTATACTGTCATTACTGACAAGGTTTCTCAAGAAGATTTGGCATCAGCAGTTAACGAGCAAGGCATTGAAATCGTTTTGGTTAGAAGCGCTACTACTGTTCGTAAAGAAGTGATTGACGCCTGTCCGGGATTGAAATTAATCGGCAGAGGTGGTGTTGGAATGGATAACATTGATGTTGTCTATGCCAGAGAAAAGGGATTAACTGTAATAAACACACCTGCATCTTCATCTCAATCAGTTGCTGAACTCGTGATGGGACAATTGTTCTCACTATCCCGCTTCTTACATGACTCTTTTAAGAATATGGAGAATGGTGACTTTTCTACTTTGAAGAAAAACTATGCAAAGGGAGTTGAATTAAGAGGAAAAACACTAGGAATTATTGGGTTTGGAAGAATTGGCCAAAGTTTAGCTTCCTATGCACTGGGTGTTGGAATGGATGTTATCGCCGTTGACAATGCTGAAAAGCAAGTTGAAATTCCAGTAAAGGTAGGAAATCAGGAAGTGAAGATTACGGTAAATACTCATACTTATTTGAAAAGTGTAATTGGTAAAATGGATTATATTTCAATTCACGTTCCTAAACAAGCTGATGGAAGTTCGGTTATTACTTCTGCAGAATTTGCTTTAATGAAAAAAGGAGTTCGAATTTCAAACGCAGCTCGTGGTGGCGTAATAGATGAAAGTGACTTAATTGAGGCACTTAATACTGGTATTGTAGCCGCATGCGCTTTAGACGTTTTCGAAAATGAACCTAACCCACGAAAAGATTTACTTGCTCATCCTAAAATAGCTTGCACACCACACATTGGAGCAGCTACGGTAGAAGCTCAAGATCGAATTGGTGAAGAATTAGCTCAACTAATTATTGGACAGTTCGGAAGAAAATAATTTTAAACATTGTAAAGTAATTAATATTTTAAAGAATTTACTATTTTTGCAATCCAATTGAACTTCGGTTCACCGGTCCTATAGCTCATTCGGTTAGAGCAACTGACTCATAATCAGTAGGTGCTTGGTTCGATTCCAAGTGGGACCACGGATAAAACCCAGTAAAACTAAGTGTTTACTGGGTTTTATGTTGAAATATAGTTTGGGTGGAAAATCCTTAAAATTGAGCTAAAAACCACCAAAATTGACCTCCAAAAGCTATTTACTTGCAAATTCACTTGCAAATTTCAAATGCCATTATATGAAAAATATGGCAAGAATGAGCATGGTGATCGACGACTAGGTGAAGCTAGATTAAATAAAGTTACAATTCTCTTTGATAATTTGTTTTTTAATGTCTTCTACTGATAGGGTTGAAAAATCCGATTTTAACATCTCTCGTTTTTGTTTCGAAAGATTTTTAAGATGCAAACCCTCATAAAACCTCCGAATCTCCTCCTCTGAACTTAAAATGAGTCCTGGGACTTGAATTGTTTCATGGTTTTCATCTTTTGCCACCATGGTAAAATAAGAACTATTTGTGTGAGATACTAAACCAGTTTTAGGATACAAGGCTTCAACTCTAATACCAACAATCATAGAAGAACGACCAACATAATTCACGCTGGCTTTAAGTGAAATTAATTGGCCAACTTCAACTGGGTGCATAAACTCTACGCCTTCTACCGCCACTGTCACACAATAACCTCCACAATGCTTTGCTGCGGTTACATAGGCCACTTTATCCATTAGAGACAAAAGAATTCCACCATGAACTTTTCCACCGAAATTGGCATAAGAAGGAATCATCAATTCTGTGAGAACTGTTTGAGATTCATTTATTGATTTAAATTTGGTCATTTTATGTTAATAAATTTATTTAAGGAGTCGTTTTTTCACATATATTACACAATAACCATTAATCGTGAACGAAATTGCTATTATATCATTTTCATTCAACAAAATCTTTTCAGTCACTAAGCGAATATATTAAATAACTTCCAAATACTGCAGTCCGTTGAAATATAAAATTAGTATTTATTGAAAAGGTAAAATCACCAATTAATGCTATGAAGATTTGTGAAATTTAAATTAAACTTTTAACTATCTGTTGCGGATTTTCTATTCAATTTCTTTAAAGAAATTGTGCGATTTTATTATCTTTAAACAACAAAGATCGGATGAAAAATAATAATCAAAGTTCTCTAAAGGATATATCAGACAAAATTTGTTTCTTATTATCTGAAAATCATAAACTTATTCTTAGTACGAAAAAATTAATTCATACTCAAGATTACAGCGAAATTATAAAACAACAGAATCGAATAAATGAAAATACACAATTTATTAGAGAACTGCAATCCAAAGCTAATCTTCATTATAACGAAGACACCACAATAATTGAAAAACAAATTTCTTCTTTGAAAATTTTAACAAAAGATTCAAATCAAACAAAATTTCGATGTTACACTGTTATTCCGGAAATGTTATATGCTGGTGAAATTCCATCTTCTACAGATGATGAAACATTATTTCTTAAATTAAATGAACTTGCTGAATTAGGTGTTACTAGAATCATAAATTTAACTGAAGAAGGTGAAATGAATTTCAAAGGAATTCCATTGCGTGATTACAACGCACAATTACAAAATATCCGCACAAAAAATGGTGATAAAATTCGAATGGAACGCTTTAGTATTCCAGACTTAGATATTCCGTCAATTGATAAAATGAATGAAATTTTAAATGCGATCATTGGACATATCAACACAGGTCATAAAGTTTATGTTCATTGTTGGGGTGGAATAGGAAGAACGGGCACTGTAATTGGATGTTTCTTAATCGAAAATGGTATTTTAAAAAATAAAAATGCAATTCCATATATTGATTTTTTAAAAAGAAATACTGAAATTCACGATCGGAATTCACCTGAAACCGAAGAACAATGTAATTTTATAAACTCATGGGGAAAATATTAAAATTAACTACTTTAGCAACACTACTATTTTCTTTCAACCCAGTCCCACCAAAACATGTGGGGAAATGTGGGGTAATTGCTACATCTGCCTACACCCAAAACATTCTTGGTAAAAATGCAGGTTACTATGTTAAATTTAAAAATGATTCAAAAAAAAATGTGGACGCGTTGGAATGGACTGCAAAATTTTATAACAATTTTGATGAATTAAAAGGGACAAAAACGGGTGATTGGAGTTCTGGTAATTTTATTTCACCAATCAAACCTGGTGAAACTGCAAAAGATCTTGAAGGAGTATGGGTTGATGGAGCAACAAAAGTGTTTATCTCAATTAGTAGAATACATTTTACAGACGGAACTAGCTGTAATTAATATTAAAAAAAAAAAGAATTATATTTTAGTATCTAAACCGAATTGCTGAATAAAAAATTAAAATTTGACTTGTTATGTTATTTGTATTTCTTATATTATTGTTGTTACTAGTAAGTGTATACTTATACATTGATTTACCAAAAAATTATGGCATTATTTTCATGATTTTAACTTTCATGACTTTTTTAATTTTAAACCTTTTGTGTGATAAATTTCCAAAAATTCCATCATTTAATTCTTTAAAAAAAATATCTAATGTTGACCGAATTTTAGGTGGTTATGACACCGATATGAAGCTTCAAATAGCAGATTACTACACACAATCAGTTATTAAAAATGATAGTATTTTTGTAATTCCGTCAATTGTAGCAGACGAATTAGGCTGCGATGACAAAAACTTAAATAGATTTAATTTGAATCGAACTTTCTACTTTGAAATTAATAAAAACAGAAACAACGACATTAAATTACCCCACGGAACAATTTGGGGAATTTATGATGGGAAATCAGATCCAACCAAAAAACTAAAACAAAGCCACAATTCTTTTATCTCTGGGTATTACTGGAATTATATATTGGTTATTCCTATTTTATTTAGCCTTTTTCATAAAAGAAAAAAGTACATAATAAAAAATCTTTTAGCTATATTATTATTAGTTTCTGCAGAATTATTGAGATTATATTATTTCAGGTACTAAAGCGATTAAAGATACTCTTCAAACCTTGTAATTCATTATATTTAAATGTACATTACTTC
>CANGLG010000185.1 GCA_947454395.1 Flavobacteriales bacterium | reverse complement strand
TTTTCTTTCATAAAGGAATGGGCTTTGAGGCATGGAATGGATCTTTCAAAAGAATCGAACGAAGCAATTTCAAAAAATCCTGAGGTGTTCAATCGCATTCAAAAAGAAGTAGATGCATTCAATCAAGGTTTTGGAAATTGGGAGCAAATTAAAAAGTTTGTTTTATTGCCGAAAGAATTTACAATTGAAGGCGATGAACTAACGCCAACCTTGAAATTTAAAAGAAAGAAAATATTGGCAAAATATCAAACGAAATATCAATTAATTTATAGTTAGAAATAAAAAAATTTCCATAAAAAAAACGTCAGAGAATTTCTCTGACGTTTTTTTTATGGAAATTAAATTAGTTTCCTGCTTTTTTTGTGCAACAAGATTTTCCAGGAGTTTGTTGAGAAGAGCAACATCCTTTTTTCTTTTTCTTTTTTCTTTTGTCGTCGTCTTTTTTCTCAACTTTAACACCTGAAACTGCAGCGTAAGTTGTCGTCGCCATTGAACCAACGAAAGTGGTAAGCGCTAATGCTAAAAAAATCTTTTTCATAATGGTTTTGTTTTTAGTAAAGTTAATAAAAAAATTAAATAGTTCCAATACGGGTTAATTTTGCTTTTACCACATCTCCAATTTTAACATCTATTTTTGCGTCAAGAGGTAGAAACAAGTCTATTCTGGATCCAAATTTAATAAATCCAAATTCTTCACCTTGTTTGGCCGGACTTCCAGTTTCAGCGTAATAACAGATTCGTCTTGCTACAGCTCCGGCGATTTGTCTGAATAAAATTTCTTTACCACTTTTGTGCTTTACAACAACCGTCGAGCGCTCATTGTCTGTACTGCTTTTCGGGTGCCAAGCGACTAGAAAAAGTCCTGGATGGTATTTGACATATGTTGTTTCTCCGCTTATCGGAAAGTAGTTCGCATGGACATTCAAAGGAGACATGAAAATTGAAACTTGAATTCGCTTATCTTTAAAATACTCAGTTTCTTCCGTCTCTTCAATAACAACAACTTTTCCATCAGCCGGACAAACAATATCATTTTCTCCATAAGGACATGTCCTAGTTGGAACTCTGAAAAACTGAACAATAAGTAAGAAAAATGTGAATAACACAAGCTCAATAAAAACGAATAAAATCAAAGAATCTATTTTTGTAAATCCCCAATAATTTAATGCGGATAGTCCTAAAGTGGCAACAAGTGCGCCAAGCATAATTCCATAACCTTCTCTGTGTAATTTCATAATTCCCTTTTTACCAATAATAATAAATGATGTACCAGCAATAAAAAAATGGTATTGCAAATAAAACAGCGTCAAAACGATCTAGAATCCCACCGTGTCCCGGTAAGATATTGCCGGAGTCTTTGATGTTCAGACTTCGTTTAAATAAAGATTCAAGCAAATCACCATAAATAGCACAAGGCGCAATGATTATTGCTGCAACAACCCAAAAGATTTCTTCTCCTTTATTTATATAAGCGCCGATAACATATCCAACGATCAAAGTAAATAAAACTCCTCCAACAGTTCCCTCCCATGTTTTCTTGGGTGAAATCCGTTCAAAAAGTTTTGTTTTACCAAACAATCGCCCACTGAAATAAGCAAATGAATCGTTAGTCCAAATAAGAAAAAACATGCCTGCTACAGTTGGTAAAGAAGAAGTGCTTCTTAGGTTTAAGTCTATTGAAAGGTAAAAGGGAAGAACGATGTAAATGATCCCAAAAACTAAAACCGAAATATTTATTATCGGATGTTCTTTCTTTTTCCAAAGTTCATTTAGAATGAGCGTAAAAAATAGCGGGAAAATAACTGATATTGAAACCAACGGAAGGAATTTCATACTCACGCCAACAAGCAATACGAAAATAAATATCCCAATAAATATCCCAATTTCTTTACTTACACTAACGACAGAATGTTTTTTAAAAAGTCTGTAAAATTCGATTAATCCTAAAACCATGAAAATCGAGAACACAAGTGTTTGAACATATGGATTCCAAAGAATGGAGCCAATTACCACAATTCCGAAAATCAATCCGGTGATACTTCTCGTTGCAAGGTTACCCAATGGCATTTTTAATTATTTCTTTGGCGTCAGTTTCAAACTCCGAAGATACATATATTTCATAATTACCAAAGTTATTGAACATTGAAGCTGCATTATTTTTAGAAACAAATGGAATTTCTTCTAAAAATAATAAAGATTTTATTTCTTCAAAAAATAAGGAATTCATTGTGTCTAAAACTAGCACCTTTGACATCAAGATTCGCTATCTTCTTGGTTTTCTTCTTTATTTTCGATTTGGTCTTGCTCAGAAGAATTATCAGTTCCATCTTCGTTAATCACTTCATCATCATTTTTTTCTGCTGATTCTGCAACTTCTTCTTTCGTTTCTAATGTTTCTTCAGTCTCAGAAGGATGACTTAATTCTTCAACTTCCCATTGACGTTTTCCGAAAATCAATTCTAAATCTTCTTTAAAAATTACTTCGTTTGTAAGAAGTTTTTCAGCAAGAGCACTTAATTTGTCCTTATTCTCAGTTAATGTTTGAAGCGCTCTTTGATATTGACTTTCAATTAATTTGCTCACTTCCTCATCAATGACACGAGCTGTATCTTCGGAATAAGGTTTCGTAAACATATCTCGGCCTTGAGAGTCATAAAATGAGATATTTCCAACACGTTTGTTCAATCCATAGATTGAAACCATTGCGTATGCTTGTTTTGTGACTTTTTCCAAATCACTCAACGCACCTGTGCTTATTTTTCCAAAAATCAATTCTTCTGCTGCACGTCCACCCAGAGCGGAGCACATTTGATCAAGAATTTGTTCTGTAGTTGTGATGCTTCGTTCTTCTGGTAAATACCAAGCCGCTCCTAATGACTGACCTCTAGGCACAATTGTGACTTTTACTAAAGGATGTGCATATTGCAACAACCAAGAAATAGTTGCGTGCCCAGCTTCGTGAAAAGCAATGGCTTTCTTTTCGTCTTTAGTGATAATCTTATTTTTCTTTTCTAAACCACCAACAATGCGATCCACAGCGTCTAAGAAATCCTGTTTTTCAACTTTTTTCTTGTCTTTTCTAGCTGCGATTAGCGCTGCTTCATTACATAAATTAGCAATGTCAGCACCAGAGAAACCTGGTGTTTGTTTAGCTAAGAAATCGATATCAATATCAGTGTCTAATTTCAATGGCTTCAAGTGAACTTGAAAAATTTCTTTACGTTCATTGATATCTGGCATATCCACATAAATTTGACGGTCAAATCGACCAGCACGCATTAACGCACTATCTAATACGTCAGCGCGATTCGTTGCAGCAAGGATGATTACTCCAGAATTAGTTCCGAATCCATCCATCTCTGTCAATAACTGATTTAATGTGTTTTCACGTTCGTCATTTGAGTTAAACCCATTGTTTTTACCTCGAGCGCGACCAATTGCATCAATTTCGTCAATGAAAATTATTGATGGCGCTTTTTCTTTCGCTTGTCGGAACAAATCTCTTACACGCGAAGCACCAACACCAACAAACATCTCCACGAAATCGGAACCCGACAACGAAAAGAAAGGTACTTTTGCCTCACCTGCAACGGCTTTCGCAAGCAACGTTTTACCAGTTCCTGGAGGACCAACAAGCAAAGCTCCTTTCGGAATTTTAGCACCAAGTTCTGTATATTTTTTTGGGTTTTTCAAGAATTCAACAATTTCGACGATTTCTTCCTTTGCCCCCTGAAGACCTGCTACATCTTTAAAAGTAACATTGGTTGTCTTCCCTTTTTCATATACTTGAGCCTTTGATTTACCGATATTGAAAATTTGGCCTCCGCCACCTCCGCCGCCTCCACCGGACATTCTTCTCATGACGAAAATCCAGATAATCACAATCAATGCAAACGGCAAAATGTAATTAATGATGTTGATGAGATAATTTACCTCAGTTACATTTTCATAATTATTATAACCATGGTCTTCCAATGCTTTTTCGAAATTGGAATGACTACCAATATTTTCTAGTTCAAACGTAATATCTTTTCCTTTGTTAGACTTTTTGTTTAGGACCTTTTTCATTTCTGCAATCTCACCTTTTTGCGCTTGATTGATAATTTGGGTTCCTTTTGAAGTTAATTTAAAATCACAATACGATTGATTTACAATTCTGACATTTTTAACACCTTTTTGGTCGATCAATTCCAAGAGTGTTTCTTTGTATTTGATTACAGCGCGGCTTCCAGCATTCCAATAAATTTCAAATGCAATTAAGGCCACAACTAAAATAGCATATATCCAATAAATGGAAAAGGGGCTTTTTTTCTTATCTTCTGCTGACATAATTTTTTTTAATCTAAGTTTGGTATATCTGTTCTAATGGCATCAGCCCACAAATCTTCAATTTCATAAAAACCTCGAGCGTCTTTATAAAATATGTGCGCAACAACATCTATGTAATCTAATAAAATCCATTCACTGTTATTTTTCCCTTCTGTATGCCACGGTTTCTCTTTAAGCATTTTTCGGGTATGTCTACTTACTGCATTGCAAATACCATCTACTTGTGTACTTGATTCACCGCTGCATATCACGAAAAAATCGCATACAGCACTGCTCAAATGTCTCAAGTCAAGGATAACAATATCTTTCGCTTTATTTTCCTGCATTCCTTCAACAATTGTATTACACAATAATTCGGATTCAGTTATTTTTTTTGTTTTTCGCATTTAAACGTTGTTGGAACACAAATCTAACTTATAAATTTTAATTTTGACCTTCAATCTTAAAACAATCCACAAGGGATATGAGCCTTTTCGGAAAAGAAAT
>CANGLG010000184.1 GCA_947454395.1 Flavobacteriales bacterium | reverse complement strand
GCCAAAATCATTGTACGTTCGTTTTTTTGTAAGAATGGATGATTGCACGAAAAGAATTTTAGGAAAGTTAAATGATTCAATGACAGAAGCAGAACGCGACAAAGTTATTAAAGATGAGATTGCATTAATTGAAAAAGAAAATAACGAAGGTGGAAAGTATGTTGTAAGCGTTCGTTCGTTTTTCCAAGGAAATGAATTCTATTATTTTGTTTATCAAGACTACAAAGATGTTCGTTTAGTTGGAACGCCACCGGACAATATCGGTAAATTTGGTGGAGACACTGACAACTGGGAATGGCCACGTCATACAGGAGATTTTTCAATGTTCCGTGTTTACGGTGACGTAAACGGAAATCCAGCAGAATATTCAGCAAGTAACGTTCCATTAAAACCTAAACATCACTTACCTGTTAACATCAAAGGTGTTAAAGAAGGAGACTTTGCAATGATTTTAGGTTATCCTGGAAGAACAAATCGTTGGTTGCCAGCAGGTGGAATCGAGCAAAATGTAAAATATGCTTATCCGGCTTGGGTTGAAGCTTCAAAAACTTCAATGGACGCGATGAAAAAATACATGGATAAAGACGATGCAGTTCGTTTGAATTATGCTTCTAAATATGCTGGGATTGCCAATTATTGGAAAAACCGCCAAGGTATGATTGACGCATTGACGAAATTTAAAACGGCTGATTCAAAAGCTGCTAACGAAGCAAAATTCAATGCTTGGGCAAACAAAAAGGAAAACAAAGAAAAATTTGGAACTGTCGTTGCTTCAATCAATAACTACTACAAAGCAACGAACGACAAGTCAAGACATGACAATTACCTTCAAATCATGTTTAGAGGTTCTGAATATGCTAAAATAAACAGAACATTAGGAGGTCAATTAGAAGCTTATGCAAAAGCAGATGATGCAAAAAGAGCAGAAATGTATGCAGATATGAAAGCTTCTGTGGAAGAATTTTTTGCAGGTGTTTACCTTCCAGCTGAAAATGACATTCTTACTGATGGTTTGAATTTATATGCAAAAAAAGCAGGATATAAATTGGTTCCTTCAATTGAAGGAGCAAATAAAAAATACAATGGTGATTTAAAAGGTTATGTAAATAATTTATTTGCATTGAGCTTTTTAACTTCAAAGGAACGTGTTATGGCTTTCTTGGAATTACCAAATGTTGACCAACTTGCAAATGACCCATTGATGAAATTGTCAAATGAAATGATGGCACATTTGAATGCGAAATCGGATGAATTAGCAAAATTGCAAAACGATTTTGGTCGTTCTTACCGTTTGTTAGTTGATGGAATGCGTCAATCAGGTTTAAGTCCGATAAAATATCCAGATGCAAACAGCACACTTCGTTTGACGTATGGAAAAGTGAGTGCATTGCCTGCAGACAAACGCAACGATGCAAAAGTGAACTACTACACAACGTTACAAGGTACAATCAACAAATACAAACCAAATGACGAAGAATTTGATCTTCCGAAAAGATTGATTGAATTAAACGATAAAAAGGATTTTGGAGAATATGCTGATAAAGGAGGTTATATGCCAGTTAATTTCCTTACAAACAATGACATTACAGGTGGTAACTCTGGTTCTCCGGTATTGAATGGTAAAGGTGAATTAATCGGTTTGGCATTTGACGGAAACATAGAAGCAATGGCAGGAGATGTTATCTTCGATTCAAAACTTCAAAAAACAATCAATGTTGACATTCGATACGTGTTATTCATCATCGATAAATATGCTGGTGCAAAACACATTGTTAATGAAATGACAATTATTCGTTAATTCGGATTTCAATTCTATTTCAAGCCTCGTTTAAAAGAACGGGGCTTTTTTTATGTATAAGATGGTAAACGAATTGTGATTCATAATTGAAACTGACACTCTTTCCCTATTTCGTTTTCTAATTTTTCTAGGAATAACTTTCTCGGAATTTCAATGGCACCATAACGTCGAACATTGTCATTGATGAATTGGGAATCGAGCATTTCGAATTGATTCTTACGTAGAATTTCAATTAAAGTATGAAAAGCTACTTTTGAGGCATTGGATACTTTTGAAAACATTGATTCGCCAAAGAAAACAGCTCCAATGTGAACACCGTACAATCCTCCAACCAATTCGTTGTTTTTATAGGCTTCAACGGAATGAGCAAATCCCAAACGATGTAATTCGGAATAAACTTTAATCATTTCCTCAGAAATCCAGACACCATCTTCTTCTGAACGTGGAACAGAACAGAAGTGCATCACTTGCTCAAATTGTTGGTCAATTCGAATTTCAAATTCATTTCGATTCAAAACTGGGTGAAGTGATTTTGACGGGCGATAAGTGTCAATGGGAATAATTGCTCTCGGGTCGGGGCAATACCAATTTATTTCGCCAGTTTCATCAGACATTGGAAAAATCCCCTGACAATAGGCAGAAAACAACACTTGAACATTTAGTTTTTCAGAGATTTCAGACAAATAACATTACTTTTTTTAAATGTAGTGATTTCTTCGAAATGAACGACTTACTTTATTAGAGCCCTATGCTGCGAGCAATTCATTACATAAAAAAGCACAGTGCTTACATGTAGTTTCACATTCCTTGCAGCAATGATGGTGTTCAGCATGTTTTGAACATTCCTCAGCACAAGCTTTACAAACTTTAGCACAGATCGCATATAGTTCGTGTCTAAATTTAGATCCTCTTGCTTCAAATCGCAAAGCCAAAGAACAAATATCAGCACAATCGCGACAAATGCCAATGCACTCGTTGTTTCCTTGAATAATACTGTCAGTAATGCAAATCTCACAATTGATGATACAAGCTTCAAATGCTTTAGCTAAATCTATAAAATTTTTCATGACTTCTAATTTTATAACAAATATGAAAAGTCAATTGATAAATTATATTACAGAAATTGATTGAAATTTTGTGATAAAAAGGTTTAACCTTGATAAAATATACAACTTAACAAAATTGAAATAATAAAGAATTTTATTACAACAAGCTCATAAAAAAAACCACTAATTTTAAAGTAAAAATGAACCTTACAGAAGAATTTATTCAGTCTTACACAGAAGCAAGAACGCGACTTAAATTGTTGCTAAATCAACTTACAGAAAACGATTTACAAAAGTTGATACCCCCAGCTCCAAATAGTATTGGTTTCTTACTCAGACACATTGCTGATGTTGAATTGTTGTTTTCCAAAAACGTATTTAAAGAAAGTACGATATCCGTAAAAGCGAAGACTGTCATTTCACAAAAAGACACAGGCGAATGGACCAATCTGGAAGAAATTTTGAATTACTTAAGGGAGGCATTTACGACTATTATAGAAGTGTTAAAAAAGCAATCCAATGATTCTTGGAACGATAAAATTACTACAAACGAATTTGGAACAAAAACGAAAGCGGAAGCATTTGGCAGAATTATTTCACACACTGCTTATCACGCTGGACAAGTAGCTATTATTTTAAAATATGGGAAATCTTAGTTGATTTATCAGGCTTTTTTTACGTGAACGGCGTTCCAACCTTTGTGTCCTTTTACGCGTTCAAACGTTACATTGTCATTCTCAGTTACCGAATCTATTAGGCCGTTTATGTGAACAAAGATTGTTTCTTGCGTCAATTGGTCTTTGATAAAACCATAGCCTTTTGAAGTATTGAAAAATGCAACTTTTCCTTTTCTGACTTTTTCTTCAGGTTCTTCTTCTCTTCGAGATACGCCAATTTCAATGTTTTCAGCAATAACTGCTTTTCTCATTTTTGGATCAATTGGCTCGTCTGTGATATTTCCAAACTCATCCACATAAGCCATCATACTTTCAAGTGAACCACCTTTAGAAGAAGCTTTACGCTCCTCTTTTTTCAACAATTTATCTTGTCTTTTTTTTTGCTTGTTTTTCTCTTTATCCTTCTTGTTGTAGGTCTCTTGTGACTTCGCCATTTATTCTAACTTAACCGATTTTATTAATTAATGATTTACTCGTTTTAAAAACGGAAGAAAGAAATGCACAAAAATGTGGGATTAAATTCGGTGTTGCTCCATTTTTTATAAAGTTAGCAACAAAATTCGATTCAGCTTTGGAATTATTTAGAATTGCTGTAAATACTTTGTTTTTTTAACTTATTCTCACTTCAATTAAAAGTATATTTCCTTGCTCCAGACAAACTAATTCAAGCTTCTCGTTAATTGCATTTTCTACAACAAACAAATCTCCTTGTTTCAACTGAACTTTCTCGCATTCAAAACATCCATTCTCGACATAAAATACCAAATATTGACTTTTAACAAATCGTTCTATTTTTTGATATTCAAAAATCTCAAATGCTTCCAATTTCGCAGTAGCTGGCGCTTTAAACATCACATTAAAATCTCTGACTTTCCCCCTACTCTTCGTTGACCAACCACCATCAAATGAATCCTGGTCAAATGGATGCATTTCTTTTGAATAATGTCCTTTATGGCTCAATGTTAAACTCCCTTCCAATGGCATTAAAATACGTGTCAGTCCTGAAAAATCTGAGAAAGTGGTTTCTTCTGCTTCAACAGTTGCTGTACTAATTCTAAACAAAAAATCACGAGTTAAAAAATCACCGTTTGACGGATAAATCATTAATTCCGTTGTTGTACCACTCGCCCATGCAATGGTTTTTGTTTGTTCTTTTTTGATATGAGAGAAAATCATATTTTTTTTAAACGAAATTAATTTTAAATGTGTGAGGTTATTGTATTATTTTTTAAAAAGTTTAATTTTTATTTGATTGTAACATATTTGAATTAAAGTCAAATTAGTTTTACATCATAGAGCTG
>CANGLG010000183.1 GCA_947454395.1 Flavobacteriales bacterium | reverse complement strand
AGTGAACAATTTACATCTAATTTAATTGCTGAAAAACTTAAGGAAAAATTTACTAACTTTGCAATCCGTTTAACAGAAATAAATACAAATCCGATAAACTACTTTTAGCACATGGCAGCAACTGCAACTAAAAAGGAAACAACAATCGCAGACAAATTGGATGCGCTTTTTGAATTACAAAAAATAGATTCTAAAATTGACAGCATTCGCACAATTCGTGGTGAATTGCCTCTTGAAGTTCAAGATTTAGAGGATGAGATAGGAGGATTGAATACACGCATTGGGAAAATCAATGACGAAATTAAAGATCTTGAAACTGAAATTTCAGACCGTAAAATTGCCTCAAAGGACAGCGAAACTGCTATAACGAAGTACAAAGAGCAACAAAACAACGTAAGAAATAATCGCGAGTTTGAATCTCTTTCAAAAGAAATTGAATTTCAAGAACTTGAAATAAAATTACACGAGAAAAAAACAAAAGAGGCTAGACTTAAAATTGATAATAAAAAAGAAGTTTTGTTGGAGGCAACAGATAGATTGGATTTGAAAAAAGCGGATCTAGATGTTAAGAAGGCAGAGTTAGATGCAATTGTTAGCGAGACTCAGAAAGACGAAGACAAATTGTTGAAGGCTTCTGAAGATGCTAAAAAGAACATTGAATCAAGATTAGTTTTTGCTTACAACAGATTACGTGAAAATGCCAAGAATGGTTTAGCAGTTGTTCAGGTAGTTCGTGACTCTTGTGGGGGATGCTTCAATAAAATCCCACCTCAAAGACAGTTAGACATCGTTACGAAGAAAAAAATCATCGTATGTGAGCATTGTGGTCGTATTTTAGTACCTTACCAAGGAGAAGAAAATCAAGATTAATTAGAGCTTTAGATACTATAAAAAAACGCTTCTGAAAATTCAGAAGCGTTTTTTTTGTGATTAAACTTTCTATTATTTTTTCTCAGTTGCAAAAATCTCTTTATTCAATTTATCCTGAGGAAATTTAGCTTCCATTGCTGGAAAATAGACATGTCCAAGTATTAAAGGGTTAAATGTAAAATACTGGCATTTTACTAAGTCGCCACCAGGCAGTTCGCACCAAAACTTATTCATGTCCATATTAACCGTTTCTCCAAATTCATTTCTCTGAGGTTCTTTTGATGCTATTCTGAACATTTTCAATTTTGTTGCTTTTCCAGATGTTTCTTTAAGTGTTAAAACACAAAATGGCTTGGTTTTTTTCAAACTGTCGCATTGCTTTTTATTCAGTTCATAATTTGCAAGTTCAAAGTGTACTTTGCTATAATTCTGAAGATAGCGGAAAATGTTTGAGGTATCAACAGTAGCTAATTTTGTTCCATGCTGAGTTACAGAATAATGCATGTTCTTTTGTGTAACTTTAAAATCTCTGTAGGGTTCCTGAGGAAAAACCACATTTACATTCGCGATTTTCTCTAATTCTAAACTGAAAATATTGGTGCAAATCCATTTTCTTGGGTCTGCAAAGAATCGCGGCTCAATAATACCATATAGACCTTTGATGCTCATCATAACTGGGTAGTCACTTTTTCCATCTTCCGCGGATTCCAATAACATAATTTGTCCCAAATGATCTTGTGCTGCCGGACCAATATACCAAGTTTTGGTCCATTCGCCTTCTTCAAAAATCTCCACTTTGGTATGACTTGCAGACATTAATTCTGTGAATTTCTTTTGTGCTTTTTCAGGAAGGTATCCTTTGAAAGTGATTTTATCAAAAGCATCTAAAATGAAATGGATATTTGCTTGAGTTACACATCCGCCCTTGGCGTCGGTCCATTCATTACCATCTTTAACTAATTCCATACGATTGGAAAAAGCATCCGTAATTATTATTTTATCAACTTTAGTGGTGTCTTGAATAGCGAAATCAATAAATTGATTGTCTGAAGTCCCTTCGTTTTGCAAAAGCTTTTTTGTATACCAGCCAAGAATGACAAGTAGTATTATTCCTAAAAAGAGGATAAGGTTTTTTTTATTCATAGATTATTTTCTATTCGTTTTGGCGAAACGGTTTTTTCGGATTAAATTCAATAAAAATGCTAGTAAAAGGATAATTCCTATAGGTATAATAACATTGATCAACTTGTAAAATCCAGCGTGTTGTTTTATTTTTTCTTTGTCTATTTTTTTGATTTCAATTTGTCTGCTTCGGATGTCTAATACGGAATTATCTCCCATCATATAGTCCACAACATTTTGGAAAAACTCTTGATTTCCAGTGTAAAGTGGTACTCCTCGCTGAACCAATTCAGGATCCATTTTTAAATCATTGTATTGGTTTGGAACATACACGTATCCCATTCCACGAGGATTTGGCATGGAGTCGTAATGATTGAAAATGAAATTTCCGTTTCCGACAACCAACACTTTTCCTTCTTGCTCACTTTTATTTTTGTAGTGGTATTTTTTTGGGATATTACTTGCATTTACTTTTTTGATAAAATCAGGAACGACTCTATTTTGGAAATGTGAATTAAAGTAACCTTCAGCCAAACCTGCAACGCATATTTTATTGATTTCATCTTCTGGGTTCTGAACCAATTCTGGATTTCGACCAAAATTCATCGGGAATCCTAAACTAACCAAAGGTGCCAAACCAGTTTTATTGGAATTTGTTGAAGATGTTAAAATCGGTGTTAATGCCAATTTATCAGATTTAATGAATTGAATTTCGTTGACGTATTTTAAATAAATTGGCTCCACATTTCTTGTCATTGGGTGACTTGAGGGAGATGCCAAAATGCTGAAAAACCAAGGAATGTATGTTTGATCAGCATAAGGAACAATTTTAGGTGCGCAATTTACATCCAACACATAATTCTCATTAATTTTTAGTCCGTAATCATAAAGCATTCTTTCCAACAGAAGATTTTTACGTGTTGTATGCGCTGTTCCTCTTGTCATTAGGGTGTCTTCATCTAAATGAAGGGTGTTTAAGAAACACATTAATTTTCCGCCACGCATTACGAATTGATCTATCAGATACAAATCTCTGTCTGAAAATGCTGTTTGTGGATCTGCAATAACAAGACCATCAATGTCATCAAGTGCAGCTATGGAATCATTCAAGGTAACATCAGCAATTGAAAAATATGGAGCAATTAACGCTCTAGCTCTTTGAGTTTCTGGATAGGTTAATTCACCATGGCCTTGTAAAAAGCCAATGCGTTTTTTTTCAGTTTGAGTCAAACGACGCATGTTCGAAATAAGATTGTATTCGAGATTATTTAATCCCATTTCAATCATTTCAGTCATACCGGCAAGATTATACGGCCTTCCAGGTTTTGTGCCGGGTAAAAATTGAACTACATTTTCCTTAACAATTCCTTTATCTGAATAGGTCATTTTGGCCCCAGGCCAGAGCATTACTTGCCTTTGTTCACCATCCTTTGTATAGAGAATTTCCATTGGTAAAATTCCCCTTCCTTGATCATACAATTGAATTTTCAGTTCTTGTTGTTCCTCTTTTGTTCCATTGTTCGGGTCTATAAAAACATATTCAATTCTTTTACCCGCGATGTATTTGAAGTCCTTTAGTTTATCTTTTAAGGCATTCTGAAAGTTTTTTATTTCTGAAGGTAAATTTCCTTCAAGATAAATCTGAATGCTGATTCTATTTTCAATATTTTCTTTCGATTCAAGAAAACGTTCGGTTCCGGTTGCAAGAGAATAACGGTGATCTTTGGTCATATCGAATCTTTTTCCGATTACCGAACCAATGATGTTAATTAGTAAAAGACCAACTAAAATGAAACTTAATACCGTCCAGTTGAATAAATTTTTGGTTTTGAATTTTGGAAATTTCATCATTTACTTTTTTAGAGTTTTAACAACGGTCAGTGAAGCACTGATGAAAATAACAATGACAGACAAGAAATAAATCAAATCGCTTGTGTCAATTACGCCTTTTTTGATGGCATCATAATGAAATGCTATTCCGATAAATTGAATGATGTAGTCTAGATTTCCAATTTGACTATAATTTCCAAGTAAGTTGAATCCATCGTAAAATATCCAACATAGAAACATCGCTAATATAAATGCAACAATTTGACTGCTCGTAAGGGAAGAAGCAAAAATACCAATCGCGACAAAAACAGAACCGAGTAGAATTAATCCAATGTACGATGTAAACGTAGCGCCAGAATCAATTGTTCCAATAGGTTGTCCCAAATAATACATGGAAACGTAGTAAACAATTGTTGGTAGAATGGCAATTACCAATAGAGTAACACCTGCAAAATACTTTGCTAATATCATTCCCAAATCAGAAATAGGGCGTGTCAATAACAATTCAATTGTTCCTGTTCTACGTTCTTCTGCAATAGATCGCATTGTGATTGCTGGGATCAGAATTAGAAAAATAACAGGAGACATATTGAAAAAAGGAACAAGGTCAGCTTCAGCTCCTTCAAGTAAATTGGTATTGAATGATAGAACCCAATGAAACAAGCCGGAAGCAATCAAATAAATAACTATGAAAACATATCCAATAATGGAACTGAGAAAACTATTAATTTCTTTTAAATAAAGTGCGCGCATACATTAATTTAGGCATTCAAAATTAAGATTTTCAGAGGAAAAGAAAAGATTTTTTTATTAGTGATTAACTGTTGATTACTTTGCAGTTGAAAATGCTTTTAAAATCCTGCGTAACGACAAAAAAAAAGTCCTGCACTAATGCAGAACTTTTACGATTAAAATAGGAAGAATATATTATGCTTTTTTCACATTAACTGCATTCAAACCTCTTCGACCTTCTTGAAGATCGAATTCAACTTCATCATTTT
>CANGLG010000182.1 GCA_947454395.1 Flavobacteriales bacterium | reverse complement strand
GAAAATGTCTATTTATATACAAGTTCTTTGAATGAAACATTTGGGGATTTTACTCAAAATGCATTATTCCCAACTGTTTTACTTCGTGCCGGTGAATTTGCTAAACGGAATTTGCCGTCATACGCATTGATTGGAAAAGAGAATAAACTTACCGTTTTTGAAGATCTTTCTGAAGATCAACCATTAAAATTGATAAACAATAAATTTGAGTTTATTCCAATCACTACAAAAAACGGAATGGCTGTAAATATTTCAATTTCAGGTCCTGAAGCTATTGAAAAATTGAAAGCAGGTAATTATAAATTATTTTCAGAAAGTAATTTAGGAGTTATTGCATTGAATTATGAACGGACAGAATCCGAATTGGAATACGTGTACGATAATCAAATTGTCGATGAATTAAAAAAATGTGGTGTAAAAAACATTAACTTTAACACCATTGAAAATGGACAAAGCGTAAGTGTTATTGACCTTGAAAAACCACAGGAGTTTTGGCGAATTTGCCTCCTTCTTGGATTATTATTTATTTTAAGTGAGATGGCATTGCTTCGTTTTTGGAAATAAGGTTAAGCTAACACAAGGATTGAAATGAAATTGATTTTAAAGAAGGCTACAATTATTGATACAAGTTCCAGTTTTTCGGGACAGACAAAAGACCTGCTTATTGATAATGGATTTATTACTGAAATAAGCGATGAAATAAATTATCCAGATGCAATTCTTATTCAATCGGATGATTTAAAAGTGTCTCAAGGATGGGTTGATTTAAAAGCAGATTTTTGCGATCCCGGTAGCGAATACAAGGAAACGATTGAGAGTGGGTTAGACACCGCAGCGTCAGGAGGATTCACGCATGTAGCAGTACTTCCGACCACAACACCCGTAGTCGATGGTAAATCACAAGTGGAGTATTTGCTTGGAAAGGCAAACTCGCATGTGGTACAGTTGCATCCGATTGGAGCCATTACAAAAGGATTGAAAGGGGAAGAATTAGCTGAGATGTATGATATGTTCCAGTCAGGTGTGCGTCTTTTTTCAGATGATTTACATCCGGTAAACGCTGGAATTATGTATCGGGCGCTCCTTTACTCGAAAAATTTTGGAGGGAAAGTTGTTGCTTTCAGTCGTGATAATTCCATTGCCGGAAAAGGAATGGTAAACGAGGGAGTAGCTTCCACAAGAACTGGATTGAAAGCCGATCCTGCAGTTGCTGAGGTTATACAACTTGAAAGAAATTTACGTTTGTTGGAATATACGGATGGTTCCTTGCACTTGACAGGTATTTCATGCAAGGAAAGCATCGACTTAATTCGTCAGGCAAAACAAAAAGGATTGAATGTCACTGCAGATGTAAATCTGATGAATCTATGTTTCACGGAAGAAGATGTTCTCGGATTTGATTCCATTATGAAAGTTATGCCTGTTTTGAGATCAGAATCTGATAGAATCGCTTTGTGGAATGGAATTATAGATGGAACAATTGACACAATCGTTTCCGATCATCGTCCGGTAGATCAGGAAGAAAAAGAACTGGAATTTGATTATGCAAGTTTTGGTTCCTATCAATTACAAACTGTTTTCGCGGCATTGAATACGCAATTCCCAAATCAAATTAATAAAATAGTTGAATGTCTTTCTTCTAGAGCTCGTGGGGTGATAGGCATTGAGCAACATCCAATTGAAGTTGGTCAAAAAGCTGATTTAACGGTGTTTGATTCAACCGTATCATTTGTGTTTGATAACAAGCAAATGATTTCCGATCACCTGTATAGTCCATTCTTAAATCAAAAAATAACCGGATCAGTATTGGCTGTAATTCTTGGAGATAAAGCATATTTAAAAAATAATCAATAGTGTCAAAGAGTTCATTTATTAAGCAATTCTTCAAGGAGAAAAAAATGGTAGGCTCTTTGGCTCCGAGTTCTCGCTTTTTGGCAGCAAAAATGTTAAATCACGTTCCAATTAACGAAGCAAAAATTGTTGTTGAATTGGGACCAGGAACAGGTGTTTTTACAAAGAAAATCCTCGAGAAAATGGGTGATAACACGCAATTGATTGTAATTGAATTGAACGACGATTTTTACAATGCATTAGATAAAAAGTTAAAGCACCCGAATCTACATTTAAAACACGATTCAGCTGACCAAATCGGAAACTTTATTCATGAACTTGGTTTTGAAAAAGCAGATCTGATTATTTCATCACTGCCATTGGCCAATTTTCCAGCTGAATTAAGAAATAGATTGCTTCTTACGGCAAGAAAATTTCTCTCTGATCAAGGAAAATTTGTTCAATTTCAATATTCATTGCAATCACGAAAAGCCTTGAAAAAAGTATTCCATTCCGTGAAACTCAATTTTACAGCTTTAAATTTACCACCTGCATTTGTTTACACTTGTTCTAAATAATCCTTGCTTTTAGCTATCTTTGCAAAAAAAAATAGCAAATGCTTAGTGTAAATAATCTCTCGCTTCAATTTGGAAAACGCGTTTTATTCGATGAAGTAAACGTTAAGTTCGTTAATGGTAACTGTTACGGTGTCATTGGTGCCAATGGAGCAGGAAAATCAACTTTTCTAAAAATTCTGACCGGTGATCAAGACCCAACAACAGGTAGGGTAGAGTTAGAGCCAGGAAAACGAATGGCCTTTTTGAAACAAAATCACTTTGAGTTTGACCAATGTCAAGTGCTTCAAACCGTTATCATGGGACACAAACGTCTGTATGAAATAATGGTTGAGAAAGATGCTCTTTACGCAAAGCCTGATTTTTCGGAAGAAGATGGAATGAAAACGGCTGAATTGGAAGGCGAATTTGCAGACTTGGAAGGCTGGAATGCTGAAACGGATGCAGCAACCTTATTGAGTAACTTGGGAATCGAAGAATCGAAACATTATTTATTGATGGAGGAACTTTCGAATGACTTAAAAGTTCGGGTGCTTTTGGCGCAGGCGCTTTTCGGAAATCCGGATGTTTTAATTCTCGATGAGCCTACGAATGACTTGGATTTAAAAACAATTTCATGGTTGGAAGATTTCTTGATGGATTTCAGAAATACAGTAATTGTTGTATCGCATGACCGTCACTTTTTAGACACTGTCTGCACCCACATTTGCGACATAGATTTTAGTAAAATTAACCTATTTACAGGGAATTACAGTTTCTGGTATCAATCTTCTCAATTGGCTGCAAGACAACGAGCCGATAAGAATAAAAAAGCAGAAGATAAGAAAAAAGAACTCATGGACTTTATTTCTCGCTTCTCTGCGAATGCTGCAAAATCAAAACAAGCAACAAGTAGACGTAAAATGTTGGATAATCTTGATTTGGAGGAAATTAAACCATCATCAAGACGTTACCCAGGAATTACATTTCACCAAGACAGAGATGCAGGAAATCAAATATTATCCATTGAAAATCTTTCCAAATCGGTTGAGGGTAAAAAATTATTCAGTGGGATTAATTTGATCATAAACAAAGGAGATAAAGTGGCCTTTATTTCAAAAAATTCTGTTGCGTTGACTGCTTTCTTTGAAATAATGTCTGGAAACATGAAACCGGATACAGGAGGATTTACCTACGGAACAACGATTTCAACGGCTTATTTACCGAATGATAACCACAATTATTTTGAAAGTAAATTGGCGCTGATTGATTGGTTACGCCAATATGCTCAAACGGATGAGGAACGTGAAGAAGTTTATTTGAGAACGTTTTTAGGAAGAATGCTTTTCACCGGTGAAGAAGCCATGAAAAATGCAACCGTATTATCCGGAGGAGAAAAGGTAAGATGTATGCTTTCTAAAATGATGTTGGCAAAGGCGAATCTCTTATTGATGGATGAACCAACCAACCACTTGGATTTGGAATCGATTACTGCGTTGAATAATGCCATGAAAGACTTTCAAGGAACAATGTTATTTACTTCCCATGACCACGAATTAGTGAACACGGTTGCGAATCGCATCATTGAAATTACACCAAATGGAATTATCGATAAAATGATGACTTTTGATGAGTATTTAGCTGATTCTAAAATCGTTCAGTTGCAAGAAGAATTATACGCATAAATTCATTTCGAATGATTCAGTACGAGGTTTTTTGTGATGCACCTATTCAGCATTTTATCCGATTCAAGGCGATAATTCCGGTAACGAATTCCGTAACAACTTTGAAATTATCAACTTGGCGTCCGGGAAGGTATGAATTGGGAAATTTTGCAAAGAACATCCGGAACTTCAGGGTGTTTAATGATTCTAAGAAACCACTTTCTTTTTCTAAATCAGATAAAAGTTCTTGGGAAATTCAAACAGAAGGAACAGCTGAAATACTTATTGAATACCAGTACTTTGCTTCGGAGTTAAATGCAGGTTCATCTTTTTTAGATAAAACGCAATTGTATGTGAATCCGGTAAACTGTTTCTTTTTTACAGAAGAAACAAAAAACGATTCATATCAAATAAAATTAAATGTCTCAGATGCTTGGCAAATTGCGTGTTCATTGCCTTTGGAACAAAAGGTTTTGATAGCTTCAAGCTACGAAGAATTAGCTGACAGCCCATTCATTTGTTCTCCAAACCTGAGTCATGAAACATATGAAGTACAAGAAGTCAAATTTCACATCTGGTTTAATAATCAGAAACACATTGATTGGGAACGAATAAAAAGTGATTTCGTCAAATTTACCACGAAACAAATCAAATCCTTCATTGAATTTCCGGTAAAAGAGTTTCATTTTTTAATTCATTCGTTGCCATTTTCGGCTTATCATGGAGTTGAACATTTGAAAAGTACGGTCATTACCCTTGGACCTTCCTACGCTATTTT
>CANGLG010000181.1 GCA_947454395.1 Flavobacteriales bacterium | reverse complement strand
TGGGTTTGGACATAATGTTAAACTTTTTGTTTATCCGGCAATAAATATTGAAACTGGTTCATTGTACGATCTAAACAATTTTAATATCCATAACAATTTGAAAGGATTGTTACAATACATGAAGGACAATGACAAAATCACTGCTATAAATGAATTTGATAATCAACTGCTTCATATTATGTCGGATGATGTTTTAAGTAAAATCAAAGCGGGAGCAAGTAGTTGGGAGGACGATGTTCCTTATGAAGTTGCCCAGGCAATCAAGTTTTTTGAATTATTTGGATATCAAAATAAGGTTTTAAGCAATTAGAAAATGCCTCACATTAAAAATGCTTTAATACGCTATCGCATCATTGACAGGATGTTGCGAAATAAGTACAAACCGTATCCAAGTAAACAAAAATTAAGAGAGGCTTGTGAAGATGAATTGTTTGGGTCAAATGGCTCGAACATCTGCGACTCAACTATTGAGAAGGACATGTTTGCCATGAAAATGGAACACGATGCACCAATCAAATACAGTAAGAAATTTGGCGGTTATTATTACGAAGACCCAGATTTTAGTATCAATGATATTCCTCTCTCGGAGGATGAATTAAGCTCTATTCGTTTTGCTGTAAATACACTCCAACAATTTCGGGAAGTCCCTTTTTTTCAACAGTTTGGAAATGCCATTGATAAAATTGTTGATCGTGTAGCGATTGGAGGAGACCAAGAAACTGAAATTAATCGTTACGTACAATTTGAATCTGCTGTTTCAATCGGAGGAAATGAGTTTTTACCGTTAATTCTTGAAGCAATTCGAGGAAAGAAAAAGCTTTTTTTCACCTATGCAAGTTTCATTAAAGGAGTGGAAAAACCACGTAAAGTCTCTCCTTTGTTTTTAAAAGAATATCGGAATCGTTGGTACCTTATTTCATTTGACACAAACAAAAATGACATCATTACCTACGCTTTGGACCGCATCCAAGATCCAATGATTACAGAAGATGAAGCTTCATATCCGGAAGACTTTAATCCCGAAGCATATTTTCAGGACACCATTGGAATAACTTCATACAAAGGCAAAGCGGAAAAAATTAGAATTAAAGCCAATAAAATCGCTGCAAAATATATTGCTTCTCAACCATTTCATTCATCTCAAAAAATCATATCAGAAGACAAAGAACATTCTGTTTTTGAACTTATTATTCTTATTTCGGAAGAATTTATTCGCACAATTCTTAGCTATGGGGGTGAAATTGAAATACTCGAACCAGCAAAACTGAGAGAAACTATCGCAGATCGTGTTCAACAAATGTCAGTGATTTACAAAAAGTAAATAGTAATAATCCAATTCACTTTCTATTTTTGTAAGACAATTCTGAATTATGGAAATATTACAAAAAATTGAAAATGGTGTTTGTTTCTTAACACTTAACCGCCCGGCTGTCTTTAATTCTTTCAATCAAACTATGGCTTTTCAATTACAGGGAGCCTTGGATGCTTGTGCAACTGATGATTCTGTCAGGGTTGTTGTTATTCAAGGAGAAGGAAAAGCTTTTTGTGCCGGACAAGATTTGGCTGAAGCGACTGACCCAGAAGGGCCGGAATTAAAATCAATTGTGCGTGAACACTATAATCCAATTATTATAAAAATCAGAGAGTTGGAAAAACCGGTAATTGCTGCCGTAAATGGCGTAGCAGCAGGTGCGGGTGCAAACATTGCTTTAGCTTGTGATATTGCAATCGCAAAAAAATCCGCCTCATTCATTCAAGCATTTTCAAAAATTGGTTTGATTCCAGATTCAGGCGGAACTTTTTTCCTTCCGCGTTTGATAGGCATGCAAAAAGCATTGGCTCTGATGATGACTGGAGACAAAGTTTCAGCAGAGGAAGCTGAAAAATTGAATATGATTTACAAGGTTGTTCAAGATGACTCCTTCGAGGAAGAAATTACAAAATTTGCTGAACATCTAGCGAAGATGCCGACCAGAGGATTGGGCTTAACCAAAAAAGCCGTGAATTTAGGCTTGTTTAATTCATTGGAAGATCAATTAGACGTTGAAGAAAGACTACAAACAGAAGCAGGAGAAACAGATGATTTTGCTGAAGGAGTAAATGCATTTTTGCACAAAAGAGCTCCACAATTTAAAGGAAAGTAATAAGAATTTACAATTGCGAATGCATAACCGATTAGCAACTCGCAATAAAATCATTCTCAATTAAAAAAAGCATGAAAGAAATCATAGGAGTATTGGGAGCCGGAACAATGGGAGCCGGAATTGCGCAAGTAGCAGCTCAAAGTGGACATTCGGTTGTGTTGGTTGACCTAAATAAAGCTCAGCTTCAAAAAGCAAAATCGAATTTAGAAAAAACACTGACTAAACTTGTAGAAAAGGCAAAGATCGAGGCATCCCAAAAGTCTGAGATAGAAAATCGAATTCAATATTCTTCTGAAATAAATGATTTTTCAAATTGCCAACTCATCATTGAGGCTATTATAGAAGATCTATCTATTAAACACAAGGTTTTTGAATCTTTGGAAAACGTTGTTTCAACCTCATGTATTTTAGCTAGTAATACTTCATCATTGTCAATCGCCTCAATTGGTTCGGTATTGAAAAATCCAAATCGCGTAATTGGAATCCACTTTTTCAACCCTGCGCCTTTAATGCCATTAGTAGAAGTTATCCCAGCAGTTCAAACAAGCAATGAAACATTAAATAAATCTGTTGAATTAATCAAAAGCTGGAAGAAAACCGTTGTTGTTTGTAAAGACACTCCAGGATTTATTGTGAATCGTGTTGCCAGACCCTTTTACGGTGAAGCTTTACGCATTTACGAGGAAGGAATTGCAGATTTTGCTACCATAGATTGGGCAATGACACATTTTGGTGGGTTTAAAATGGGGCCTTTTACCTTAATGGATTACATTGGAAATGATATAAATTATGCAGTTACTGAATCTGTTTTTCAAGCTTTTTACTACGACCCTCGATTTAAACCGTCATTCACACAAAAAAGACATCGCGAAGCAGGTTTTTTTGGACGAAAAAGTGGCAGGGGATATTATGATTATTCTGAAGGAACCACAATGCCTGCACCAAATGAAAATGAAGAAGTTGGCAAGTATATTTTCAATCGCATTTTAGTGATGCTAATTAATGAAGCTGTAGATGCCGTATTTATGCAGGTAGCTTCAAAAGATGATGTTGATTTAGCAATGACAAAGGGTGTAAATTATCCAAAGGGACTTTTAGCTTGGGCTGACGAAATTGGACTTCAAAATGTTCTCAATCAACTTGAAAGCTTATTTGAAGAATTTGGTGAAGATCGTTATCGACCAAATCCGCTTTTAAAGAGAATAGCGAAAAACAATCAAAGATTCTTTTAATGTAAATTTTTAAGAAATATATTCTTTCTTACTAAATTATTGAGACTCTTACATTCTTTCTTACTAAATTTGCATACTAAATTTTTAAAAAATGGCATACTTATTTACTTCTGAATCAGTTTCTGAAGGACATCCTGACAAGGTTTCTGATCAAATTTCAGATGCGTTAATTGACAATTTCATGGCTTTTGACCCAGAATCAAAAGTTGCTTGTGAAACATTGGTTACTACCGGATTAGTTGTTTTGGCTGGTGAAATAAAAACTACCTCTTATTTAGATGTTCAATCAATTGCTCGCGAGACAATCAAAAAAATCGGATATACTAAGTCTGAATATATGTTTGATGCAAATTCATGTGGAATCATTTCGGCTTTACATGATCAATCTGATGATATTAATCAAGGTGTTGACCGTGCAGTTGCAAATAATGATTTTGAATCAAAAGCAAATGCTCAAGGTGCCGGCGACCAAGGAATGATGTTTGGTTATGCAACGAAAGAAACTGAAAACTATATGCCATTGGCGTTGGATTTAGCACACAAAATTTTGCAAGAGTTGTCTTACATTCGTAACAATGAGCCAAATTTGATTCCGTACTTACGCCCGGATGCAAAATCTCAGGTAACTATTGAGTATTCAGATGATAATGTTCCTCAACGAATTGATACTATTGTTGTTTCTACACAACATGATGATTTTGATTCTGAAGCAAGCATGTTAGCTAAAATCAAAAAAGACATCATCGAGATAGTTATTCCACGTGTGAAATCGAAATTGAAGCCTGAGTTACAAGCTTTGTTCAACGAAGATATTACTTATCATATTAACCCAACAGGGAAATTTGTAATTGGTGGCCCTCACGGAGACACAGGTTTGACAGGACGTAAAATTATCGTTGATACTTATGGTGGAAAAGGTGCTCACGGTGGTGGCGCTTTCTCTGGAAAAGATCCTTCAAAAGTTGACCGTTCTGCTGCATATGCTACAAGACACATTGCTAAAAATTTAGTAGCAGCAGGATTATGTGATGAAGTTTTAGTTCAAGTTTCATATGCAATTGGTGTTGCAAAACCATGTGGTCTGTTCATTAATACATCAGGGACAGCAAAAGTTAATATGACAGACGGTGAAATAGCCCGAAAAGTTGAAGCTATTTTCGATATGCGTCCATACGCTATTGAGCAACGTTTGAAATTACGTAACCCTATTTACTCTGAAACAGCTGCATATGGTCACATGGGACGTAAAAATGAGGTTGTAACGAAAACTTTTACTGCACCGGACGGATCTAAAATTTCGAAAGAAGTAGAATTATTTACTTGGGAAAAATTAGACTTCGTTGATAAAGTAAAAGCTGCTTTTTCACTTTAAAAATTAATACACATATAAGATCCCGGTTCAATGAATCGGGATTTTTTTTGTACTCACTTTTTTTCTTTTTTTAACTTCGTAACTCAATACAAAAAATGAAAGAAAAATTCAGAACCATTTGGACAACATCGGATAAATACGTCGAAGTAATCGATCAAAGAAAATTACCCC
>CANGLG010000180.1 GCA_947454395.1 Flavobacteriales bacterium | reverse complement strand
TTTATTTAGTTATCATTCTTTTATTACTTGCTTGCTTGGCAGTTTTTGCCTATTTATACTCTGTAAAACGAACAGAATATAACAATTGTAACAACGAAAACATTGTGTTGAAGTCGGACATGCAAGGAATGAATGACATGATGCAAGGTTACGTAGGAAACATGTCGAATGACTTGAAAAAAGATTTCAAAAACATGCTTGCAACTTATGACAAACTGATTGAAAAGGATAAATCCAAAGCTGATAGTTTAAATATTCAAAAGGCACAAATTCAATCATTGATTGACAAATTGAATTCAAACAAGCGACTTTCTGCCTCAGAACTTTACAAGATGAGAAAAGAAAATGAGACGCTTAGAGGAATTATGAGAAGTTATGTTCGTCAAATAGATTCATTAAATACATTAAACATCAAATTGACTTCGGATTTGGATCAAACTACAACAAAGTTAACTGAGACAACAAATGAAAGAGATCAGTTTAAGAAAGAATCTGAAGAAAAAGGAGATAAAATTAAACAAGGAAGTCGTTTGCAAGCTTATGGTTTTAGATCTGAGGCTTTGCGCATGAAACTTAATAAAACAACTGAACCAACTGACAAAGCCAAAAATATTGTTCAATTCAGAAGTAGCTTTACAATTTCTGAAAACTCTTTAACCAACGCAGGAAGAAAAACAGTTTACATGCAAATTATTGGACCAGATGGTCAAACCTATCAATCAAGCGCAGGTAATAAAGTAGAAACAGATAATGGAACAGTTGCATATTCGGACAAAAAAGATATCGACTATTCCAATCAAGCCATTGACTTAACCATTTACTACGATTTAAAAAGTGAAACTGCTGCCAAAGGAAATTACAAAGTGAAAATTTACTGTGATGGTAGCTTAATAGGAACAGATAACTTTACATTAAGATAAACGATTATATGTCAGACGCAACAAAACAAGGATTTGTTGATTATTCAATCGATGAAAAAGGAATTGCAACAGTTACTTTTGGTCACCCAATGAGTAATTCCTTACCAGGGAAAATTCTTCAAAAACTAGCAGATACAATCGAAAAAATGGGATTAGATTCCACTGTCAAAGTGATTGTATTAAAATCAATGGGAGAAAAAGCATTCTGTGCCGGAGCTAGTTTTGATGAATTAATTTCTATAAAAGATTTAGAGATTGGTCAAAAATTCTTTTCTGGATTTGCAAAAGTTATAAATGCTTGTCGAAAATGCCCAAAATTAATTATCGGTCGCGTTCAAGGTAAAGCAGTTGGTGGTGGTGTAGGCGTTGCTTCAGCTGTTGATTATTGCCTTGCTACAAAAAATGCAGATGTTAAACTTTCGGAACTCGCTGTTGGAATTGGACCTTTCGTTGTTGGTCCAGCAGTTGAAAGAAAAATTGGATTAGCAGCAATGAGTGAATTAGCCATTAATGCGACAGAATGGAGATCTGCGGATTGGGCTAAGAGAAAAGGATTGTTTGTTGAAATATTTGATGACTCCCATGAAATGGATAAAGAAATTGAAAGATTAGCAAATCAACTTGCCAATTCTAATCCTGAAGCTATGGCCATGTTAAAATCAATTTTTTGGCAAGGAACAGAACACTGGGACACACTTTTGGCTGAACGAGCTGGCATGAGTGGTAAGCTCGTTTTAAGTGATTTCACAGTGAATGCCATCAATTCATTTAAAAAGAAATAAAATTGTCTGATTTTTTTTCAATTTTACTTGTTAATAAAAACAATAGTTGTATCTTTGCACCCCTAATTTCAGGGAAATAAGTACATATTTTAAATACAAAAACCGTGAATACATTAAGTTATAGAACGTTATCAGGCAATACTGAAACCGCAGATAAAAAGTGGTTTATCGTTGATGCTGAAGGGCAAACAGTTGGTAGATTAGCGAGTAAAGTTGCTAAAGTAATCCGTGGAAAATACAAAACTTGTTATACTCCACATGCTGATTGCGGAGACAACGTTATCATTATTAATGCAGAAAAAGTTGCTTTTTCAGGAACTAAACTGGAGGATAAAGAATATGTACGTTTTTCAGGTTACCCTGGAGGACAACGTTTTACATCTGCTAAAGAGATGTTGAAAAATCACCCTGAAAGATTGATTGAAAAAGCAGTAAAGGGAATGTTGCCAAAAAATACTCTTGGAAGACAACTTTACAGAAACTTAAAAGTTTACAGAGGAGCAGAGCATAAACACGATGCCCAACAACCACAATTGTTAAATCTTGATACACTCATATAAGAAATGGAAGTAATTAATGCTTTAGGAAGAAGAAAAACTGCGGTTGCTCGCGTTTACTTAACAAAAGGAAAAGGTAATATTTCTATCAACAAAAAATCGTTGAATGAAGTTTTTCCAATTGATGTTTTGCAAGCAAAAGTAAATCAACCTTTTGTCTTGACTGATACAGTTGGTCAATACGATATCAAAGTTAATGTTGCCGGTGGTGGTATCAATGGACAAGCAGAAGCAATTCGATTGGGAATTTCAAGAGCATTGGTTGAAGTATCAGCAGATTTTAAAAGTGCATTGAAAACAGAAGGTTTAATGACACGTGACCCAAGAATGGTTGAGCGTAAGAAACCAGGTCAACCGAAAGCACGTAAGAAATTCCAGTTCTCGAAACGTTAATCAAACTGGAAGTTTAGCATCCAAACTTGGAAGAACTTTGATTTCTTTGCGAAATCCTCTTCTTTGTTGCTTGAATTTATTTAGGAACGTAAACAAAAAAATAAAATGTCAAAATTAAATTTCGAAACATTACTTGAAGCAGGTGTTCATTTTGGTCACTTGAAAAGAAAATGGAATCCTGCAATGGCTCCTTACATTTTCGAAGAGAAAAAAGGAATCCACATTATCGATTTAAATAAAACGATGGTTCACCTAGACCAAGCTTGCGCTGCTATGAAGCAAATTGCAAAGTCAGGTAAAAAAGTTCTTTTCGTTGCAACCAAAAAACAAGCTAAAGAAATCGTTTCAGAAAGAGTTACTAAAGTAAACATGCCGTTTGTAACTGAAAGATGGTCAGGTGGTATGTTAACAAACTTTCAAACTACTCGTAAGTCAATTCGTAAGATGACGATGATTGACAAAATGAAGTCAGATGGAACTTGGGATACTTTAAACAAACGTGAGAAATTATTCAAAACACGTCAAAGAGAAAAGTTAGAGAAAACTTTTGGTTCTATCGCCGATATGACTCGTCAACCAGCAGCTATTTTCATTGTTGATATTTTGAAAGAACATATCGCGTTAGCTGAAGCTCGTAGATTGAATATCCCAACTTTTGCGATGGTAGATACGAATTCAAACCCAAAATTGGTTGATTTCCCTATCCCCGCAAACGATGATGCAACAAAATCTATCGCTTTGATATTAGATGAAATTTGCAATGCTATCAAGGAAGGATTAGAAGATCGCAAAAACCTTAAATCAGGGGATAAAGAAGAATCTTCTGAAAAAGAAACAGTTGAAGCAACAGCAGAGGCTGGAACAAGCGAAACAGCAGCAGAATAATTAATCAATAAATAAAATTTTAGTCATGGCTATTACAGCTTCAGATGTAAACAAATTGCGCCAACAAACTGGTGCAGGAATGATGGATTGCAAAAATGCTTTGGTAGAAGCAAATGGTGATTTCGAAGCAGCAGTTGATATTTTACGTAAAAAAGGTCAAAAGATTGCAGCAAAAAGGGGTGATAATGAGGCTCGTGAAGGTCTTATCATCGCTCAAGCAACTGCAGATGGAAAATCAGGTGTAATCGTTACATTAAACTGCGAAACTGATTTCGTTGCCAAAAATGATGGTTATATGAAGCTGGTTCAGTCTATCGTAGACCTAGCTTTAGATAAACTTCCTGCAACTGCAGAAGAATTGAGAGCTTTGCCTTATGATTCTAAACTTTCAGTTGATGAAAAAATCATTGAGCAAGTTGGTGTTATCGGTGAAAAACTTGATTTATCGAACTACGCTATTATTAAAGCTGACAAAGTAGTAGCTTACAATCATCCAGGAAATCAATTAGCAACTTTAGTTGGATTGAACAGTGGTTCTGATGTTGTTGAAGATGCAGGTCGTCAAGTAGCAATGCAAGTTGCTGCAATGAACCCAATTGCAATCAATAAAGATGGTGTAGATGCTCGTACAATTGAAAGAGAAATTGAAGTTGGTAAAGACTTGGCAATCCAAGAAGGGAAACCAGCTGATATGGCAGAAAAAATTGCAATGGGACGTCTAAACAAATTCTTCCAAGAAAATACTTTGCTAAGTCAACAATTTGTTAGAGATAACAAAGTTACTGTTGAGCAGTTCCTAAATTCCACAGAATCAGGACTAACAGTACTCGACTTTAAGCGATTCTCATTAAGTTAAAATTTAAAAGCTATCAATTCGATAGCTTTTTTTTTGTTCTTAAATTCGCAGAATGATTACGATTCCTATATTTGTCAACGAAATAATATGAAATACAAAAGAATACTCCTAAAACTAAGTGGCGAATCCTTAATGGGTGAAAAGCAATTTGGCATCGATAACAAACGAATCAATGCATACGCTCATCAAATCAAAGAAATCCATGAGATGGGAATTGAAATTGCCATTGTTATAGGAGGAGGAAATATTTTCAGAGGAGTTCAAGCTGAAGAAGGTGGAATGGATAGAACCCATGGAGATTACATGGGAATGCTTGCCACCATGATTAATTCAATGGCTTTGCAATCTGCACTAGAATCTGCCGGAGTTCATACTCGGCTTCAATCGGCTATCGAAATGAAAGAAATTGCAGAACCATTTGTTCGAAGAAGAGCAGTTCGTCACCTTGAAAAAGGAAGAGTTGTAATTTTTGGAGCAGGAACAGGTAATCCTTTTTTCACAACCGATTCAGCAGCTTCGCTTCGTGCAAT
>CANGLG010000179.1 GCA_947454395.1 Flavobacteriales bacterium | reverse complement strand
GGGAAATCCAATTTAACCAATTTAAGTATTGACTACTCTCAACCGGTAGAATTTTTACAAATAACCCTGAATTCAAATGATTTATTTGCTCTAAAATTCAAAATTGTAAATACAGCAATCTTTGACCTAAATAAAAACAGAAGGAATTCTATTGTTTTTCTAAGAAAGAAAAATAATGGAATTCTGATTTTTTCAGATAATAACTTGAAATTAAAGCAATTAAAAAATATATTTACAAGAAATTGTTTTAGATTCCACTTAAAAACTAATAATCAAACACAATACGTTTCGTTTTTTAAAAACTCGAAGTTGACATCAACAAATGAAATTAATATTCAAAAAAATACGGTTCAAATTCATTCAAAATCGACTTATGAAAAAGCAAATAATCTGATTCTCAAACCAAAAGGATTTCATTTATCCTCAAAAATAGAGGTTACTAATTCTAAATTATTGCAAGGCATCCCTTTTCTAGGAATAATAAAACCTGAAAAAATAAATTTTATTTCAATTAATTATTTAGGATTAAAAATCAAAGACAATGGTATGATACCAGCGATTCCTAAATTAGAAATGTTACTTACCTATTCAATTCCTTTAAGTAGCGATAACATTATTAATAAACTAATCAAAGACAGTAAAATCGAAATAGTAAAATCGAAAAAAAACACGTATATTATTGACAATGAATCAATCACAGTTAAGCAAATAACACCAAAATCATTTTTTATAAGTACAATTTCAAGTGATTTTTCGGCGGAGTATTTAACTTCAGATCTATTCATTTGCGGCGATCCAAATAAAGTAATTAAAATTGAAAATGCAGGTTGGAAGAGTCTTTTTCTTGAAATGATCCCTGCATACAAGTCAACTCAAAATTTCCTCAAACAATCAGAAAAAGCTACAACAATTATAAAAAATCGACATGAGCAAGATATAGTTTTCCATTTTAAAAAAGATGAAAAAGCCATTCATGCTTTGCTCAAATATATTTTGAGTTTTCAATAAAAAAAAATCGTGCAATGAGCTAATCATTGCACGATTTCCCGGTAGTTGTAGGTAAACTTATCGGGTAAATAGTAATTCTCTGAATTTCGGCAATGGCCACAATTCATCATCAACTAATAATTCAAGTTTATCAGCGTGGTATCTGATTTCATCAAAATGAGATTTTACCTTGTCGCAATAAGCTAATGCCTTTTCTTCAGCACCATCTATTTTATTAGCTAATTTTCGTTGTTTTAACATTTCATCCGAAGCATATTTCATTTTATTCATATGCAGGGAAATTTGCTCAATTAGCTGAATTTGCGCTTTTGCAGCCTCTTTTCCTGCTTTATCACCCAAAATTGAATATAGTCCTTGAACGTTTTGAATAAGTTTATTTTGATACTCAACAATTGCTGGTATAAAATGATTTTGCGTTAAATCACCCATTAATCTTGATTCAATTTGAATTTTCAAAACATAATTTTCAAACTCAATTTCTCTTCTTGCATCTAATTCCCTTTCTGAAAGCACACCCATTTCTTCAAATAGTTTTGCTACTTTTTTGTCGTGCCAAACTTGAATTGCTCTTGGTGTATCTTTTAAATTAGATAATCCTCTTTTTTCAGCTTCTTTAACCCATTCATCACCATAACCGTTTCCTTCAAAACGAATTTTTTTAGATTGTTTAATCAAAACTTGAAGTTCCTTTAAAATTGCTTCGTCCTTGGAATCACCTTTTTCGATACGGGTATCAACTGTCTTTTTAAAATCCTTCAATTGTTTTGCCATGATTGTATTTAAAACTATCATTGCAGAACCACAGTTTGCAGAAGAACCAACAGCTCTGAATTCAAATTTATTTCCAGTAAATGCAAAAGGTGAGGTTCTATTTCTATCCGTATTGTCGAGCAAAATTTGTGGGATTTTACCGATATTTAGTTTTAATTCTGTTTTATCTTGTGGAGTCATTTTACCAGCCTTGATATTTTTCTCTAAATCATCCAGAACAGAAGATAATTGAGAACCAATAAATGCCGAAATAATCGCAGGTGGAGCTTCATTCGCACCAAGACGATGATCATTACCAGCAGACGCAATTGCCGCTCTCAATAAATCTGCATTATCATGAATTGCTTTAATCGTGTTTACGAAAAAAGTCAAAAATTGCAAGTTCGATTTTGGATTTTTTCCTGGAGCTAGAAGATTAACTCCTGTATTTGTGCTTAAAGACCAATTATTATGCTTTCCAGATCCATTAACGCCTGCAAATGGTTTTTCATGCAAAAGAACACGGAAATTATGTTTACGCGCGATTTTCTCCATCAAATCCATCAACAGTAAATTATGATCATTTGCAAGATTACACTCTTCAAATATTGGAGCACATTCAAATTGATTTGGTGCAACTTCATTGTGTCTAGTTGTAACAGGAATTCCTAGCAATAAAGATTCAACTTCAAATTCACGCATAAAAGCAGTTACTCTATCTGGAATTGAGCCAAAATAATGATCTTCTAATTGTTGTCCTTTTGCAGGAGCGTGACCAAAAAGCGCCCTACCCGTTAACATCAAATCAGGACGAGCATTAAATAAAGCTTGATCTATTAGAAAGTATTCTTGCTCCCAACCTAAAGTAGCATTAACCTTCGAAACATTTTTATCAAAATACTGACAAACATCTACTGCTGCTATATCAACAGCATTTAATGCTTTTAATAAAGGCATTTTATAATCCAATGACTCACCTGTATAAGAAATAAAAATTGTTGGAATACAAAGTGTTTTTCCAATTACAAAAGCTGGCGATGATGGATCCCAAGCCGTGTAACCTCTTGCTTCAAATGTATTTCTGATACCTCCATTTGGAAAAGAAGATGCATCAGGTTCTTGTTGAACAAGCATATCACCATCAAAACGCTCAATTGCTTTTCCAGGACCAATCGGTTTAAAAAATGCATCGTGTTTTTCAGCAGTTGCACCTGTAAGAGGCTGAAACCAATGTGTGTAATGAGTTGCACCTTTTGAAATAGCCCAGTCTTTCATTGCAGAAGCCACTTGATCCGCATTTTTTCGATCCAAACGCGTTCCATTATTTATTGCTTCCATCATTGATTTGTATGTGTCAGATGGTAAATATTCTCGCATTACATCAACATGAAAAACATTTCTACCAAACAATTCGGATAACTTTCCTTCAAATTCAATGTGTTTAGGTTCGCGATTCAACACATCTTGGTACGCTTTAAGTCTTTTAGTAGCCATTTTATTACTTTTTTGACAAAATTAATCAATTTTAAAGGGTTAAACATTTTTTTATTTACTTTTTTTTCAAAAACACCCCTATTTTAAAGGGGGTTAATTATAATTTATTCAATTTTAAAAAATTATTTGTTTTTAGAAAATAATTAAATTTGAATCATGAAGAATAAATTTCCTACTTTATTGATTGCTTTTTTAGTTCCGTTGCTTTTTGGATGTCCAAGAAATGATGTTAAAAAAGCTTCTCGTGAGATATATCAAAATAGGATGGATTTTAATTTTAAGGACAGCTGGAATATTCGTTTTGGAAATCTCAATTTTATTTTACCAAAAAAATTTAAAAACGATCAATATACCTCTATTTGTATCAATGGAAGCAAATGTAAAACTTACTCAATAGATGAGTTAAACTTATATTTAAGTATATCAGAAATAAAGAAAAATGAGGCTTCCAATATTGTGTATATTACAAATAAAAATAATATACTTAATGCTATTCAAGCAGATGCAGTTCTGAAAAGAAAAAAGTCTTTGTACAATGAGAAAGGAAAGATATCTGAAATTACTGTTCTTAAAAAAAATCCCTCAATTATTTATCAAACTGTCATTGAATCATTTGAAAAAGACTACAGCTGGGAAACAGATAACTCTTCCCTTTATTATGTTGCTACCATTCAAAAAAAAGATAGATTTTATGTCATTCAATTTACCGGCAAAAGCGAAAACATGCGTTATTTATTAGATGATTTCAAAAGTATTCTTAGCAGTATAAAATAATAATGTCATTCATTGAACTCCTTACAAAAGAATTATCTAATTTACCGGGAGAAAAAGCACATAAACAATTTTACCCATTAAGGTTTGAGTCTTTTTCTAAGCCCAATAATCCTAGGCTATCCGCAGTTGGAGTTCATCTATTTAAAATAAACTCGGAATGGCATTTTATTTTAATTGAACGTTCAGAATACGATGGTCATCACAGTAAGCAAATTGCATTTCCCGGTGGTAAAAAGGATAATACTGACCTTGACTTAGAACAAACTGCAAGACGAGAATCTGAGGAAGAAATAAACATTTCCATGGAATTTTCTCAGTTAATTGGACAAATCACACCTGTTTACATTCCAGTTTCAAATTTTGAGGTTTTTCCGTTTATTTTTTTCCATGAAAATATTCCGTCGTTTTCAAGATCTGAAAAAGAAGTAAGTGATATTTTTTTAGTTAAAATTACTGACTTAGTTAACGAAAAGTTCATTTCAAAAACAAACATACGTATTTCAGACCACACCAACCTAAAAGATATTCCTTGCTTTATTTTCAATGATAAAATAATTTGGGGCGCTACAGCTTTGATTTTAAGCGAATTAAAAGAATTAATTCAACGAATTTCGAATTCTTTTTAAAGCAAAAAGAGGAACAAACCTTAACTTGTTCCTCTTTCTGCTAAACCATGCTAAAACTATAAAACTTAAAAATTACAACTATGAAATGCAATTTTCAATGCAAATATACAACGAGAATTTTTATTACAATTAAATTGATTTAAAAATTTTGTTAATTTTTTCTCGCTCTTATCATTTCTCGTTTCCCTGGCGGACCCGGCAAAGATTCTAATTCAAACCCCAAGGATTTTAAATTCCTTTTAAACTGTCCCTGAGCGCAATAGGTAACAAGAATTCC
>CANGLG010000178.1 GCA_947454395.1 Flavobacteriales bacterium | reverse complement strand
ATTTCAGGCAAAAATTTACTTTGTTTAACAGAACAAAAAGGCGAAAAACGAAAAGTGAAATTTGATTTGGTGAAATGGTCGAACGACAGTTTAATTATCGATTTAAAATCATGCTACCTCAAAGGATTTAATACCGAAACAAAAGGTGAAGGTATTTACACACTTTACGATGATACTGGTATGTTTGGATTGTTTAAGAGATATGACGGCAATTTCAAATTCAGCAGCATAAGTCGCTCGGAAGACAAATCAAAAATTCTTCTTCGAAGAATGTCTCTCAACGAATATCCGGAAATCAGGGTTTTAGATTCTACATTTAAAAATGAAAGAGTGATCTCAAACACAAATCCACAGCAAATAAATTATAATTGGGCAACCGTAGAATTAGTTAAGTGGAAAGCCTACAATGGAACAATGTTAGAGGGATTGTTGTACAAACCTGAAGATTATAACGCTCAAAAAAAATATCCTTTGTTGCTTTATTATTATGAATTGAACTCGGATAATTTGCATAATCACCAAGCACCGAGGCCATCTGCAAGTACAATCAATCCATTAGAGTACGCATCTGCAGGATATTTGGTTTTCATTCCAGATATTCGCTATGAACCTGGACATCCTGCAAAATCAGCTTATAACTCAATTATGAGCGCAGCAGATTTTTTAATTAAAAACTATCCTGTTGATTCGACAAAAATGGGTTTACAAGGACAAAGTTGGGGAGGATATCAAACGGCACAATTAATTACGATGACCAAACGTTTTGCAGCAGCAATGGCAGGAGCACCGGTTGGGAATATGTTTTCGGCTTATGGCGGCATTCGTTGGGGGACAGGATTAAATCGCCAATTTCAATATGAATCTCAACAAAGTCGAATTGGAAAAACGATTTGGGAAGCTCCGAATCTTTACATCGAAAATTCGCCACTTTTCCATCTTCCCAACGTGACAACTCCATTACTCATCATGCACAACGACAAAGACGGAGCTGTTCCTTGGTATCAAGGCATTGAAATCTACAATGGCATGCGTCGATTGGGAAAACCTTGTTGGCTTTTGAATTATAATGAAGACGACCACAACCTGACAAAACTACCGTACAAAGTAGATTTAAGTATCCGGATGCGTCAATTTTTCGATCATTATTTACAAGGAAAACCATTGCCAGTTTGGATGAAAGATGGAATTCCTGCAATCGACAAAGGAGAAAAATTTGGTTATGACAGTGAATAAAAATCAGCTGATATTAATTTCTTTGATTCTAGTTTTCATTGGAATAACTGTTTTAAGTTTACTCCCTCCAAAATCGGGTGTTGAGCTAGGTAAACACGACAAAATCAACCATTTTATTGCATACGCTGTACTCAGTTTTAATTATGGTTTAGTTGTGAAAAAACTTAGAAAACATTTGTGGGGATTGCCATTTTTAATCGCATACGGTTTATTCATGGAATTTTGTCAAGGCTTTGTTCCTGGTAGAGAACAATCATTTCTTGATGCAATGGCAAACAGTTTTGGCGTTTTAATTGGGTTTTTGTCGAACTGGATATTTTTGAGGAATATAAAAAAAACTTAAATCAATGAAAAAGATTGTATTGCTTTTGGTTTTTAAAATTAATATAACTTCGGCGCAAGCTCCCATTCTTAAAAATACTTGGCTTCGTTTTGATGGAAATTATGGATTTGTCATTCCTGAATATCAAAACATAAATTATACTGTTCAACAACCCATTGGTGCACTAGAAATAAGTTTATTCAAACGTACCATCGGCAAATCGGAATGGGAACAAATTTATAAATACCCAGAATATGGACTGACTGTTCAACTGACTTCGTTAGGAAACAAAAAAGTTTTAGGAACAGAAACCGGTTTATTTCCTTTCGTTCAATTTTACATCATTAGGAAACCGAAAATTCAATTCACCCATCAGTATGGTTTGGGATTAGGTTACGCTAGTAAAAAATTTGATTTAGCATCTAATTACGATGCGGTTTCCATTGGTTCTCACTTGAATATCCATTTCAATTTTAAACTTGGTCTTCGTTTTCAACTTTCACAAAGCTGGAATGTTGCAACTGGATTATCATTTACTCACTTCTCTAACGCGAATATGGCTGAACCGAATCTTGGATTAAATCTGCTTTATGGTAATTTGGGTGTTGCGCATACGATTGGTGAGCAGGAGAAATACATTGAAAAAGAAATCGAATCACATTTTGTAAAGCACGAGTTTGATTTTATCTATGCTGCTGGTGGAAAACATACCCGAGCCCTCCAGTCTAATATCTTTTTTACATCCTCTTTGAGTGCTGAATACAATTTCCACTGGAAGCGAAAGTTCCATTTGGGAATCGGACTCGATCTATTTTATGACTCTTCTACAAAAGTTGAAATGGCAGCTAATGGATATGAAAAATATCGTTCTTTAGATGATTTTAGCAGTGGCATCCACTTTTCTCAAGAAATCGTATACAACCGGTTTAGTTTTATTTTGCAAGAGGGAATATATGTTGGATTAGAAAACAAAATAAATCATGCTGCGATTTATAATAGGGCGATCTTAAGATTTAAATTGAATAACCACTTTTTAATGCATTTTTCGATGAAATCTCACCTTCACATTCTTGATTATCCTGAATTGGGATTTGGATATTACTTTTTAAATAAAAAACGAAAAAATTCATAACTAGTTTCTACATAAATAAGAAAGAATTATTGCTATAAATTATGAACATTAAAAACAATTATATAAATATGAAAACTTGGAAATTCATCTTTTTTATTGCTTGTTGTTCACTATTGTTTTCCTGTAAAAAAGAAAATAATATAGCAGTTTTTGAAAAAAAATTAAATGAATTCGACACCCTCGTTCTAAATGATGTTTTTGAAGTTCATCTGTTACAAGGTGACAAGAATTCCATTCGAATGGAAGGATACGAAAAAATCCTTAATAATATCCAACTTGATATACAATCAAACACCCTTTCAATTGAAAACAATTTTTCGATGGGTTGGATTTATCCAAGAAAGAATAAAGTTAAGTTATTCATTACTTATGATACCTTGAGTTTAATTGTAGCCAACGAAACTTGCCAAATAATTAGTGAAAATACCCTTCATGCAAATGAATTTGGATTAATTATGAAAAGTAAACTAAACCATGCAAAACTGGATGTTGATTGTAATTCTTTTTACTATTGGAATAACTTTCCTTGTGGAGGTATAATAGAACTAAGTGGCCAAACAAAAGATTTAAAACTTTGGAATGTTGCTTTGATGTCAATTGATGCAAAAAACCTAAATTGTCAAGAAGTAAAAATAGAAAATGCATCAAAAGGGAATATTTCAGTAAATTGCTCTAATATCTTGACCTATTCTATTACCGGAGAAGGAAATATTTATTTATTTGGAAATCCACCCAATGTATATGCTGAAACATTGACCGGAAATGGAAAATTGATCCCACAATAAAGAATAACCAATTGATTTTTATTTTTTAATAGCATTAAAAATTCTTTAATCATGTTATTTTTTTCCACAAATAGCGTTTTGGAATTACCTCTTCATTTATCCACATTCAATTTTTGTTAGAAATGAAATCCCTATTTCTCCTTTTTCTACTAACTTATTGTCAGTTTTTCTCTGCGCAATACTACATCCGCACTAAGCAAAACATAGGAATATATACGAACTATAATTTTGGTCAATCGCGTGGTTTAAATCCTTCATTTCAACTTGGAATTTGTACTCAAATTGGAGGATACATGATTCCTGAAGTTGGGGCATCATTTGTTAGTACCGGTGAAGAAAATGTATTTCAATCAGTAACAGGAGCAATTCAATTTCGCAAACGAATACTCAAAATCAATGCGCGAAAACGTGGTGCAAAATGCATGGGGGAAATCATTGATTTATTTGTTGCTCCCGAATATTTTTATACACCTAACAATAACTTAAAATTAGATAAAAACACCGTCTCTGCGAGATATGGATTGGCGATTCATCATTACCAAAGCGGGGGTTCAAAACGGTCAAGAACTTGGAATACAAAATTTGAAGCATACCATCGAACCTACTTTTCAGATCAGTCACCACTAATAAATGAATTTGGAATTGCTTTGCGGATTCAATATTTTAAAACGTATGATTTCTTGAGGTAGTTATTATTTCTCCTCATTCTTTATTTCATAAACGATTTTAATTCTATTCTCCTGTTCTTCTTGCTGTTTATTTAATTCTTCAGCCAAGCGAACTTGTTCCCAATATTGGCCTTCCAAATCTGGAGGTTCAATTCCCAATTCCTTTTCAATTTCAAATTGGTATTTCGGTCGTTGTGGTCCTAATTTCCGATAATAGTAAGCTAAAAAAATTCCAACCAACATTCCAGAAAGATGTCCTTCCCATGAAATGTGCTGTGCTGTTGGAAAGATTCCCCAAATCATACTTCCGTAGAGAAAAACGATGAATAGCGAAAGCGCTTGTAAGGGCAAATATTTTCTCAATACGCCGGAAGTAAATAAAAAGGTTGCCAGCGAGTAAATAACACCACTCATTCCAATGTGATAAGCACCATTGTTTTTTGCGAATATCCAAAGTAAAATACCAGTTAAAAACCAACTTAAACCAAATACTTTTATTGCTACTTCTTTGTACGAATAAAATAAAAGCGTTAAAAGCAAAAAGGTTGGAACAGAATTATTTAACAAATGGCGAAAATCATGGTGCGAATGAATCCATGGCATAAATAAGATTCCTTTCATACCGGCAAGTGATTTTGGCATTACACCTAATTTTTGAAAGTCAAAAACAAAAAGAAAATCTGCCCAATAGACAACCCACATGATTACCAATACAATCAACGCGGGAGGGATTGCATTACGTAAATGATTTTCAAAATAAGACTGCTGTCGCATATTAAAAGATTTTACAAATCTCGTGCCT
>CANGLG010000177.1 GCA_947454395.1 Flavobacteriales bacterium | reverse complement strand
TTTGCCTTGGCCTTTATTGGAGTCTTAAAATCTTTTTTAGGAATCATTAAAACAATCCGCCTTGAACCCAGCCCATGTCTTTACCAAGATGTTTGAACGCTTTTTCTGTTGCTTTTCGTCCACGTGGCGTTCTCATCAAGAATCCTTCTTGAATGAGAAAAGGTTCATAAACTTCTTCTAAGGTGCCGGCATTTTCTCCGATGGCAGTTGCAATGGTTGTCAATCCAACAGGTCCACCTCCAAATTTATCAATGATTACCTTTAAAATTCGAATGTCCATTTCATCCAATCCATTGGCGTCAACATTTAGTGCATTTAAGGCAAATTCTGTGATGGCATCATCAATCCGTCCGGAACCTTTAATTTGAGCAAAGTCACGAACTCTCCTCAAAAGTGCATTTGCAATTCTTGGCGTACCTCTACTTCTGCTAGCAATTTTAAAAGCAGCATCTTCGTCAATTTCGATATTCAATAAACCGGCACTTCGTTCCACAATCATGGTCAATGTTTTGGCATCGTAATATTCCAAACGGGAATTTATTCCAAAACGTGCTCTCAACGGTGAAGTCAACAAACCGGAACGTGTTGTAGCACCAATGAGTGTGAATGGATTTAAATTAATTTGAATGCTTCTCGCATTGGGACCCGTATCAATTAAAATATCAATGACATAATCCTCCATTGCCGAATAAAGGTATTCCTCTACAACTGGACTTAGTCGGTGAATTTCATCGATAAACAAGACGTCGCCTTCCCCTAAATTCGTAAGTAAACCAGCAAGATCGCCTGGTTTGTCTAGAACTGGCCCACTTGTCACTTTAAAACCTACTCCGAGTTCGTTGGCTATAATGTTTGCCAAAGTCGTTTTTCCAAGTCCAGGAGGGCCATGCAATAAAACATGATCAAGAGGTTCATTTCTGAGTTTAGCTGCCTGAACGAAAATATGCAGATTTTGAACCACCGGATCTTGACCAGAAAAATCAGACAAATATTTTGGTCTCAAGACCTTGTCATAATCTTGGTCTCCGCCATTTTGTGCTTCTTCTCTATAGTCAAATGATTCTTCCAATTAGGCTTAATTTCAACAAAAGTAAGAAGTCTTTCCAAAGATTGGAAGATAATTCATACAGTATTTTAAAAGTAAAAGCATCTTTTTTGGTTTTTTCGCGTTTAACGATTAAATTTGTTTGGATTTACTCAACTTAAATTGTTACATATGAGATTTTTTATTGCATTGTTTGTCCTTTCCGCTATTGCTCTTAACATGAGTTCTTGCATTAAACATGAAATAATTCCTGCACCTGTTAATACAGTTGATTTGAATGCGAGCTTTAATGGTTACATCAATGGAACACAAGTTGAATTCACTCAAAATGTTTATGGTTACAAAGGTATCGCAGACAGAGATGCCTACATATACGCTTCTCCTGTTTTATCAAAAGTAATTTATTCTTCAACTATTCGATCTGCTTATTCATCGCAAGCAATTAAAGTTAATCTTGGCTCATTGGATTGGGACGCTGCTGCTAACACGGAACCAACCTTAACAATGTTTAATGATTTTCATTCTTCAAATTCTGGAATTGCATTACCATTTAAAGATTACAGTACCTTAGTTAATAATAGTTTTGACGGAATTGAAGTTCAATATACTGATAAAAATGGAGTTTTATGGAAATCGAAAGAATCTGACCCAAACCAAAGTGCAGTATTTACTGTTTTAAAGCAGGCTAGCGACAACACAGGAGATTATTCTTTATTTGAATGTACCTTCAGCTGTAAGGTTTGGACGTATGATGTTCAGCTGGCTCAAGATATTTCAGTTAATATCAATAATGCTGTAGTTAGAGCCTGGTTTAAGAAATAGGTTTTTTCAACTCTAAGAGATGGGTGGTTCGCTAAAAATTGCGATTATAGGAGATTATAATTTCACGTACAATTCTCATCATGCCACAAATTTATCTCTAGATCACTCAAGTAATTTTTTGGATCTTGAAGTAAATTATTATTGGATAAAGGTAAATGAAGCAATTCAACACAAGCCTATCTATTTTGATCAGTTTGATGGAATCTGGATCGCCCCAGGACCCTATCAAAACCCGTTTTATCTCAATGGGATTTTCAAATTACTGCTCGAACCAAAAATTCCAGTTATAATTACAGGTGAAGCATTTAAAAATCTAATTGAATTTATCATTGCTTTAAATCAACTGAATCCATTTTCAGAGAAGCTGATTTCCGAAAATTTGGTAGCAGGAAACAGTTTCGAACGAGTTAACATAACTCCTTTATCTAAAGAATTTGAAAAACTATATGGGAATTTCAGTACAATTGAACTAACCTCATCACGCTTCAGTCTTTATCCTCAATTAATTGAACAATTAAAAAGTAAATTCATAGACATTGAGGCTGTAAACCAGTTTGATGATCCTGAAATTATTAGTCTTGTAGACCACAACTTTTTTGTTGCTTGCTCTTTTTGTCCACAAATTTCTTCAACACGTGATATTCCACACCCACTAATTTACACTTTTCTCAAGGCCGCGAAGGAGGTGCAAGTATTAAACGCTTAAAAGTGAATCGGTCTCTGTGTAATACAGATATACCACTATCGTTTTATCAAAAATTTCCGATAATGCCAGTTGGTAACTAGAAATTTGAAGTTGATGTTGCTCGTGCTGTTTACCTGTTTTGAAGTCGATAACAATGATTTCATTTTCCTTAAGTAAAATTTTATCTGGTCTTTTCGATTTCTCATTGGGAATTAAAATTAATTCCTCATTTATAAATTCCTCAACTCCGTCAAATAAATGTTTTGCAGAATTAAAAAATGCCGTTGCTTTGTCGATTATGGAGGGCTTGAATTCAGGATCAATTTTACCAACTTGAATCAAACCATTGAGTTTTATTTCGATATCACTTTCCCGATTACATTCAGACATAAGTAAATGGAAGTAATTTCCAAAACGTTGCTCCCAAAATTGTTCATTTTTTTCTTCTGAAGCATTCTTTCTAAAAACCACATCCGGATACCAGAGTCGATTTCCAACATTAGAAGGATTATAAAATAATTCTTTCGAAATTTTCTCTTCTTTTTCAACCTTCAATTCCGCACCTGATTCCAAAATCAATTCTCCATCATCAGTTATTTCAGAAGTAAAATGTTCCTCTAATTGTTCATGAACTATCTCTCCAAGTCGGCCTTTTTGGAAGTAGTTAAATCCATACATTCTTTGCACTGGACGCGTCAAAGCAACGTAGCATAAATTTAATTTGTCAAGCAAAGTTAAACCCAACTCTTTTTCAGCAAATTCGGCAATTTCCGGCAATTTGTTTTTTGTACTTATTGTACTATACAAGATTTTGTCTTTTGATTCTATTAAAAATTTTGATTGCCCATGAAGCTTTGTTTTGAGATCCAATTGAGGCAAAATAACAACTGGAAATTCCAGACCCTTGGATTTATGAATGGTCATTATTTTTACCGAAGTATCTGTTTCAGGCATTTGGAGCGCAAGTTTATCTTTATTCTCATTAAAATAATCAATGAAAAAACTGATATCAGCCTGACGTGAAGTCTGATAATCATAAACAACATCAACAAAATGATGGACATAAGGATCATTTATTTCTACCCATCCCATTAAGTCAATAAAATGCAACGCTAAATCGTACAGATTTTCATAAGAGGCGAAAAATTTAGTTGTACCGCTAAAATATTCATTTAAAAAATCAGAATCCCTGAAAATCCTTTTTTTATTACCATCAGGAAAAACAACAGTTTCAAAATAAGATAAATATTTATCGGTTGAACCTCCCAATAATCTAAAATAAAGTTCGGCAAATCTCCTTGTTTCAGTTTCTCTTGTTGGACGTTCTCGTCTTTTCAAATACGAAATAATCAATTGAACCTTTGCATCTCCAGAAATTAATAGTGAGTCTTGAGAAACTACCGCAATTTTTCTTTCTGTGAGTGCATTAGCAATACTGTTACCCATTCCATTTGTAGGTGTAAGAATACAGATATCACCCAATGCAAAACCATCGCTTTCACATTGACGAATGCAAGATACTATAGGTTCAATCAAAGATTCAACATCCCGTTTACCCTCTTTAGATAATATCCTTACAAATCCATTTTTATCAGAAACCACCTCTTGTTCAATTGAGGAATAAAACTCAATATGCTCAGAATTTAAAGCTTCTTTTATATGCTTAAATAATTCATTGTTAAAGTGAACTATTTCTCTGGCAGAACGGAAATTTTTACCCAAGTTTATTTTCCTACCTTGCTCATCAAAAAATGAAGAAATTCTTTCTATTTTAGAATCTTGTTCAGGATTATAAATTTTTGGTAGCGCCACAAACTGATCCGCTAAACCATTGTTAAAGCGATAAATGGATTGCTTTGGGTCTCCAACTATCAAATTTCTTCTTGAATTTGAAAGCGATTCATGAACTAGCGGAATTAAATTCAGCCATTGTAGACGAGAGGTGTCCTGAAACTCATCCAGTAGAAAGTGTTCCAAATGTGTTCCAAGTTTCTCATAAATATAAGGAGCATCTTCACCACCTACCAAGTTACTAATGAGTTTGTTGAACTCTGAAATTCTAAGAATCTGTTCACTTTCTTTAATCTCATTCAATGTATTGGCGATAAACTGTAGCAAAGCCATATTGAAGAAATTACTTCGATAACGAACCAATAATTGCCAATCCGGAAAAACTTCAACAAAACGGTCGTTTAATTCAATGATTTTATTTGCCAACTCAGCAGGAAACTGTTTTTTTCCTGATGGGTTAATGCAATTATTAAGTAATGTATTTGTAAATAACTGCCCGTTAACTTTAGGTGATGGAAATTCACTTATAACAGACAACTCGCTTAATGTTTTTACAGTTGCGTTTGCTCCAGGTGTACTGTCCGCAGTCAATCCTAAATCGATAAAGTACATTCCCAGTTCCCTCGCAGAAGTTAAAAAAT
>CANGLG010000176.1 GCA_947454395.1 Flavobacteriales bacterium | reverse complement strand
GTTGATAATGAGCTATCTAGTTACACTGAGTATTTTAAAGATGGAGAAGAAAAAAACGTAAAGTATTTTAAAAATGGTAATCTAATTGGTAGATATCTCGAATATTTTGAAAATGGTGAAAGTGTTGAAGGAAAATATAAGAATGGTCTTAAGGATGGCAAATGGATTTACAGTGACTCGAAAGGTAATAATTACAAATACGAAATTTATAAAATGGGTAAACTTGTTGAGGAAAAAAATATTACGGCAGATTAACATAATATTATGGTTATCTAAAAATCTAAGTTATTTTTAATATTGCTGCCTTATTATATAAAGATATTCTATGAATATTTTTTCGTTCCAAATTAATTGAACACGTTGGACAACGAATTTTCAATCGCATCAAAGCGGAACTTGAGGGCGTAAATCAATTACAAGTTAAAATCACAAAACTAACTCCTCCAATCAATGGTGATGTTACTTCGGTGGCAATAGTTATTGAAGATTAATTTACTTTGAATTGATGCTCATTTAAATTTATAATAATCTTCCAGTAGGTATTTAAAAAATCACCTGTAATTTCTTTGTTCAAATACGAAATTCAAACCCGCTTCTAAGCCATAACGATAATCCGATAAGATACTTTGAACTGAATTTGTGAAAATATTTGTTTTTAAAGGAATTTCGGGAACAATTTGCTTAATGGTGATACCATCAATAAACTGATCAGCGTAATCTATCGAGTCTTTGAGCTTGTGTTGATAATGTTCAATGGCATGCTTGATGTGCTCGTTATCCCGAATAAACTGAGCAGCAATAAAATCCGGGCGAAACACACTTGGTTTAAACCCTTGTTGCGTTGTTCGAATCAAGACAATATCAGTAGCTCCTTGTTCTACCACCCATTTGATTGGAATTGGATCGGTAATACCACCATCTGCATAAGGAACTCCACCAATAATATGTTTGCCTTTCGTCAATAACGGCACAGTACTCGTTGCAATTGTAGCATCCATCCAAGTTTCTTTTGTCGGTTGAAAATAAACAGTTTTACCATCTTCACACTGTGTTAGAACCATATAAAATTCTTTATTCTCCAACTGCAAAATAGCCGTATCTAAATCAAAGGCAAAATCCTTTTCAGCCAATTCAAGGAAAAAATCAAGATTCATTAATCCATCTGTAAAAGCTTTGGAAAATTGAATAAAACGAGGGTCTTTGCAAAGTGCTGTCATGGATTTATAATAAACTCCAAACTGATGACTTAAAAAATAGGACAAAGCCAACGCTCCTCCCGATACTCCAACATAAGCATCAAAGTCGTCGAATTCTGTTATACGGAATGCATCTAATACCCCAGTTGAAAAAGAGGTTTTAAATCCTCCACCTTCTAAAACCAACGTTCTTTTTCCTTGCAGTAACATAAAACAATTTTATTTCAAAGTTATTTGAATTGTTTCTTCAATCAAAATCATTTTTTTACATTTGTGTTACCTCCATTTGCAACGGCAAAACGGATTTTATTGGATTTAAAAATTAGCGTTTGCTAAACGACCTGTAAGAGAAAAGTCGAAATTTCAAAGTACAGCAGGGAAGTTAAAGTGAAACGCTCATGTTACGGCGTGGGCGTTGCTTTACTTTGTTGTACTGGGCTTCGACTCCCACTCTTGCAAGTAGAGCAACTGTCTCACGCTTTTTTATTGTGTATAATCTCACTGTGGGGCGGGTGAAAACTAAAACTTTATAAAATGAAAAAAAGTTTATTTACCGCCTTGGCAGTTGGGCTTGGTTTGACTGCTAATTTGTGCGCGCAAGTTCCGAGTTATGTTCCAACAAATGGATTAGTTGGTTGGTGGCCGTTTAATGGAAATGCCAATGATGAAAGTGGGAATGGGAATGATGGGGTAATTAATGGTTTCCTTAGTTACTCGAATGACCGAAACGGTTTATTAAATTCATCTTGTAAATGGCCGAATTCACTCTCAAGTTCAAATTATGTTAACTTGAACAATTTATCACAATATATTCCTAATAGCATCTCAATATCTTGTTGGATTTATATAGACGGAGCCACCACAAACTCTAGAATAATATCCAGTGGAGAGATGGGGTTAATTATAAATCAAGATTTTGGAAGTAATGTTAATTTAAAGTGTTCATATAATCCAGCAGGTAGTGGAATTTGGCCATCTACATTTCTAATTTCAAAAAATACTTGGCACCATATTGTATTTACATCCAATTACACAACGAATACTGCAAATTTTTATGTTGATGGTGATCATACCGATTTAGCTTCAGGAGGAACACCTAACAACCCACTAAATAGCGACTGGAATTTGGGTAGAAAATCAATAAGTGCATATGATGGATACGGTGGAGATATAGACGACATAGGTATTTGGAACCGTGCATTAACACAACAAGAAATCTCAGATATATACAATGGATGTTCGGCTTCAACAATTGCTGCTCAGCCAATAAACCAAACAGTTAACCCAACAACTTCAGCACAATTTATTGTCAATTCTAATTCAGGAAGTTCTTATCAATGGCAAACAGATTTAGGTTTAGGATTTCAAAATTTAAGTAATGCAGGGCAATACAGTGGTGCAAACAATGATACGCTTGTTGTTTCAAATGCTACAGTTTCGAACAACAATCAGCAATTTCGTTGCATTGTAAATTCGGGTAGTTGTTCAGACACTTCGTATATTGCAGTGTTAACAGTTTCAACTTCGGGTATTGAGGAATTGACAAGTCAAGGTAATATTAACTTGTATCCCAATCCAACACAATCAAGTTTTGAAATCCAAACGAATTTAGTTTTCAATAAAATCGAAATTCGAGATATGAAGGGTCGTGTTGTTAAAACTGAAAATTCAGGAAAGACAATCAATATCGCTTCTTTGCAAAAAGGAACTTATTTGGTGCAATTAATTGATGAGAAATCAAAGATTATCGCAGTTCAACGAGTTATAAAAGAATAGAAATTTGTTTTTCTAGATATAATTGGGTCGGAGTTAAAATTCGGTCCATTTTGTTTTAATTGGATTTAATATGTATTTGAGAAAATGGTTAAAACCATTTCAGATTGGGAGTTAACGCAAATAGGGTCGGGTTTAAACCCGACCCTATTTGTATACACGATATCACCGACAACCATTTCAATGGTTTGTTGTAAGATAAATTTTTGTAGCTGTAGATAATTTACAGTCCTATTTCGTCAAAAACTCAATCATTTTTTCCAATGCTCGTGCCCTATGACTGAATTTATTTTTTTCAGTTAAATCCATTTCAGCGAAAGTCCGAATTTCATTTTCAGGAATAAATATTGGATCGTAACCAAATCCATTTGCTCCACGTTTCTCATCAATGATTCGTCCATTCACGATTCCTTCGAAAATATATTGTTCTCCGTCCAAGATTAGCGTAATCACCGTTTTAAAACGTGCATTTCGATTTTCTAAACCAGCTAATTCAGTCAGGACAAGATTCATGTTGGCATCCGGATTTTTTTCTTCACCAGCATACCGAGCAGAGTGAACACCCGGGTTACCATTCAATTCTTCAATTTCCAATCCAGTATCGTCTGCAAAACAATTGAGTTCGAATTTATTAAAAATAAATTTTGCTTTGAATGCTGAATTTCCCTCAATAGTTTGTTCATTTTCAGGAATTTCATCATGAATATTTATATCATCCAGTGTTAAAATATTGAATTCTTCAGGAAGTAATTTCTGAATTTCAAAAGCTTTGTTTCTATTATGCGTGGCAAAAATTAACTTCACTGAAACAATTTTAAATATTTAGACTCATTGGCAATAACTGAATAGCGTTCCTCAATGGTTTTCTTTCCAGCTGCACCGATTTTCTTACGTAATTCAGTATCCGTTAGCAAAGCTTCCAAGTGTTGCTTCCAATCTTCTAATTTGATGGGCAGATATCCGTTTTCAGAATTGGTCACAATTTGTGTATTCACACCAACGGGCGACATAAGTGCAGGAATTCCCAAAGACATGTATTGCAATCCTTTGAATCCACATTTTCCTTCCGACCAAATGTCCATTTCCAAGGGCATAACACCAATTGAAATCTTAGCTAAATCTTCAATTTCGGTATCTCTTTTCCACTTTAAAAAACGCAGTGACTTTAAATGATAGGTTGGAGCCTCATTGGAAATTACCAAAAATTCAAAATCATATTGTTTTTCTAATTCTTTAATCACAGGAACAAGCACATCCAAATACCTCATAGTTGTATGCGTTCCAGTCCAACCAATCACCAGTTTTTCTTGATGGTGGTCTGTGTCAATGTTGTGGTGATTTTCAGTATCGATGGTTGTAGGAATTACAAATACATTGGAATTATATTTACTTGCGTAATTTGCTAGATAATCGTTTCCGGCAGAAACACTGTAGGCCCATTTGATGCAATACCGCACTTTCCAATACGCTTTCAACCGATGAAAACGCGCATTCGTTTCACTGTAATTTGCTAACCAAATGGCATCATCAAAATCATAATTGTATTTTTTTCTAAAAACTTTTGCAATTAGAAATTCAAAAATTGGAGGTCCTACGTGTGAAGCCTCGCGATGAATGAAAACAAAATCGTATTTAAAAAGGGTGAATAACAGCATTAATCGTTTAAAAAAGCTTGCAAAAACACCAAACATTTTTCGAAACACTTTCCCCTCTGAATAGAGTGTTTTCCATGTTTTATTATCTAAAAATGGAGCAAAATGAACTTCAAAATTGTTCTCCTTTAAATACGGGAAATACTGTTCAAAACGAAAACGTTGAGAGGGAGCTTCATCAAATGGATACGGTGCAATAAACAAGATTTTTTTCCTCATTTATTCAATAGTTTTTGATAAACACTCAAATACCGATTTACTCCTTGTTCCAAACCGTAGAATTCACGCGCACCGAATTTCGCCGTTTCCATTTCAAAATTACTGAAATTCATATCTGTTAGAGTGTACGATTTTTCATCAAAAGTATCAATTACGATTCC
>CANGLG010000175.1 GCA_947454395.1 Flavobacteriales bacterium | reverse complement strand
TAAATCTCAATTAATAAGATCCGCAATTGTAAAATTTCAATTGACACCAAGAGAGGAAGAGATTATTCTGCTGGTATCTGATGGCTATCGACATAAAGAAATTGCTGAACAATTATTTTTATCCCAATCCACGGTAAAAAAACACTTATCCAATATCTATCAGAAATTAGGTGTGAAATCCAGTATCGATGCGTTGAATAAACTCCAGGGCACTAGCAGGGAGTTTACTCTGTAGCTATGGGTAAGCGACTATTCACAAAATATTTTCCATTTATTTTAAAGAGAATCTTCTACTTTTATCATCATATTGTATCTGATATTCATTGATTAATTTTCTAGGGGGCACAAATCAAAACGAGAATGAGTGCAAGAGCGTCATTCTCGTTTTTGTTTTAAATCATTTTCATTTTGATTCTCGCTCATTATCATTGTTTTTTTTTGGATTCTGTCCACTCCATCCCCCCTCCAAATCCTTATAAAATTTAGATTTTTCAACTTCGTAGGTCACTCCAGCGGAGATTTGGTCAATATTGATCGAATCTCCGTTTTTTATTCCTGATAAAACCGTTGATATTGAGCGGATTAACTCAAAAAATACATTCGTTCTAAAAGTTAGAACTCGCTTGTTTTATCTTGACTATCTAGAAGCAAAAGTTAACTAAAATTTCAACAGTCCAGATATATAACGTAAGCGCTTGGTATAAACCTTTCAAATTTGCTTTGTCAACATTTTTCTTTGCATGGGCCATGGCATGGTACTGTTATTATTTACCATCTTTCAACCAAAGTTTTTTCAATTGGATAGTCATTATTTTATTGGGGTTTGAAATAACTATATTGCTATACAAGCAAGCAAAGGACAATTGTCGCATTTCAATTTGAGTACTCCAATTTACACTTCTTTATATAGTATGATGGCATTGGCAGCATCCCTAGTTACAATTTATGTAGCATTTGTTGGTTTTTGTTTTTTAAGGAAAATTTTCCAGCGCTTCCGACGCATTATTTGAGGGCAATACGATTTGGTATAATAATTTTTGTAATCTTTTCATTTGAAGGTTTTGTTATGGGGCAAAACTTTCTCACACGATTGGTGGTGCGGATGGTAGCCCCGGAATTCCAATTCTAAATTGGAGTACAAAATTTGGAGATCCTCGAATAGCTCATTTTATTGGTATGCATGCACTACTTGTATTACCAGTTCTTTCATTCTACTTTTTTAAAAGCACAAAACTTACTTTCTCGTTATCTATGATATATTTATTATTGGTTGTTTTTACGCTGTTTCTCGCATTGAAGAAAAAATCCTTTTTAATAATAAAAAAGAACCAAACGAACTCATTAAGTAGTGTGGTTTAAATAATTCAAAAAAAACTTTTCGATTAAAAGATTTAATATACTAAAAGCATTTTTGCTATTATACTTGTATATTAACCTTCAAAAAAACCAAATAAAATGAAAAGTGAAATAGGGTTTGGAGATATACTGAAGAGTACCAAATGCCGGTATTAAATCAATGTCAGATTCGAGCGGCATCATTTACAACGTTTCTTTCCGCGCTTCTTCTTTATTATTAAAACTATTTTTAAAAATATTCTAAATAGTTGTATTTATTGTGTTTAATTATTTCTGCATCCTTGCGAAAACCAAAATTTGATAGCTTTAAATTGGCAAGAATCAAGTTGAATTTTAGGTGGTGTAGGCATAATACCATTGCTCGTATCATGGATGATCGATTGGACCAATTGACCACTCTATTCTAATGATTGAATATTTTTTTTCTTTAATCAATTACTTCACTCAATCAGATTCATCGATATAGATTGATTAATGATTTTCTTTATTTTTCTTCTTCTTCTTTTTCTCATCTTTTTTCGAAACAGCGTCTTCTGGATTATCGTCCTCAGTTTTTGTTGCTTCAGATTTTTTCTTATTCTCGGTAATTTTAACGATGTCAGTTCGAACTCCATAAGAATCAAAACTATATTCTTCGATCTTTTCACCTTTCAAGTATTGAGTTACATGTTTTGGCTTTCCGTCTTCAAAATTTTCAATGTGTTTTCCATCCGGAATTCCTTTTTTGTAGAATTCTTGTTTTAGAATCAATCCTTTTTCATCCATTGTTTTAAATTCCCCGTTTTTTATACCATTCGACCAGTTTTGAACATTAGCTTCTTTTCCGTCATCGAAATAGTATTTCCAGGTGCCATTGTTTTTGCCTTCTTTGTAGCTTATGTCAACGGTTAATTTTCCTTCTTCATTAAATGTTTGATGTGATCCATCAGGCAATCCTTTTTTGTAATGAACTATTTTTTTAGGTTTACCATTGTCATAGAATTCTTTTTTCAATCCATCTAATTTATCATCTTTAAATGTCTCGTATTTAATTGTATCATTTTTATCATTATTTCGAAACAAGATGGCCATACCATCTTTTTTTCCCATTTTAAAGTTTTCTTCACTTTGTTTATTACCCGTACTATCATAATAAAAATTAGTTGAGCCGTCCATTATTCCTAGAATGAAACTCATTTTTGATTGCGGACAACCTGATTCATAGTAGCTCATTCCAACACTGTCTTGTTTTCCATTGACAATTTTTATCTGTGATTCAACAACGCCATTTCGATAGCACGAAACACAAGTTCCATCAAAAACACTAGATGATAATTTCTTCGATAAATAAGTGTTAGTATACTCATCGTATGAAACTAATTCATTGCAATTTTTTACTTTTTTAAAATCACAGATTAATTTCTTTTTATAACAAGGTACTTCCTGAGAAAATAATAATTTAGAAGTTAGAATAATGAATGTAAATAAAAGTGATTTTTTCATATCGATATTATTAATTTAATTTTTTCAGAGCGACTTTCAATGAATCAGGAACGGAAATTGTTTTATGAGTTACGGAATTAAAACACACCAAAACAGAACTTCCTTTTGTATGCAAAAGTTCACCAACATATATTTCATATCCTAATTGAAAACTTTTGGTTCCAATCTCAATTAAATGCATTTTGATTTTTGGTTGGTGATGCAATAAAATTGGAATTAAATAATCTATTTCATTTCGAACAAGAAGAACACCTGCTGTTTTCCAATCCCAAGTTTCTCCTAAGAGTTCTTTAAAATAGTGGACTCGAGTCATTTCGAAATAGCTCAAATAAATTGCATTATTTACATGTCCCATCACATCTAAATCGGAAAATCTTACTTGTATTTCTGCTGGCTCTATTGTCATTGGTCTAATTTTTCGAATTCTGAGTTGTTACTGATAAATTCCGGTACAATTTCTTTCATTTTTTGAACAAGTTGAACGTTGTTGTTAATAGTAATTGCATTAGTCAGTTCCTCAATCTGCATAATTTGAATATCTGATGCCAACCTTGTTTTTGCAATAAGTATTTTTTCATGATGCGTTGGAAGTGTATTTTCTTCGTTAGCAAGCAGTTCCTCATAAAGCTTTTCACCTGGTCTCAATCCTGTTACTTTGATATCTATATCTCGTCCCAATTCCAAACCACTTAAAGAAATCATTTTTTTTGCCAAATCAATAATCCTTACTGATTCACCCATGTCGAAAACATAAATTTCACCACCATCTCCCATTGTTCCAGCTTCTAGAACTAATTGACAGGCTTCAGGTATGGTCATAAAAAAACGGGTGATTCTTTCGTCAGTTACCGTTACTGGTCCACCATTTTCAATTTGTTTTTGAAACAGAGGAATAACTGAACCATTTGAGCCAAGAACATTTCCAAAGCGCGTTGTAATGAACTTTGTATTTACTTCTTCATTTTTCTTTTGGACATAAATTTCTGCAATACGTTTTGAAGCTCCCATTACATTGGTCGGATTCACAGCCTTGTCTGTAGAAATCATGACGAATTTTGAAACATTATATTTTATTGCGGAATCAGTTAGGATTTTTGTGCCTTTAATGTTATTGAATACAGCTTCCGCGGGGTTCATTTCCATCATTGGGACATGTTTGTATGCCGCTGCATGAAAAACGATTTCAGGTTTAAAATGCTCAAAAATCCGTTCTATCCGATTTTCATTACAAATATCTCCGATAATTACATCAAAGTTAAGGGTTGGGTACAGATTCTGTAATTCAAATTGTAAATCATACACCGGTGACTCTGCTTGATCAAGTAACAATAACAAAGAGGGGTTGTACTTTGCAATTTCCTTTGTTAATCCACTACCGATGGAACCTGCAGCACCTGTTATTAAAATTACTTTATTACATAATTCCGCTTCAATTTTTTCATTGTTCAATTGAATAGCTTGTCTACCGAGTAAATCCTCAATTTTGATTTTAGAAAGTTGTTTTGTTGTAAACTCTCCATTTACCCAGCTTTTTGGATTAGGGACTTTTTGAACGTTGATTTTAAGCTCCAGACAGATGTCAAGGATTTTTTTTAAATTTTCCGAATTCGGATTTTGAATTGCGACAATCAATTGTTGAATGTCAAACTCCTTTATTAAATCAATGAGCTTTTGTGAACTGAAAATTTTTGTCCCTTCAATTCTAGTTTTATCTAATTTTAAATTATCATCTATAAATCCAATAACTTTTTGACTATTTCTGGGGTCATTTTCAATCGTTCTTTTTGTAATTAATCCAGAGACTCCGGCCCCGTATATTAATATATTTTCTTGCCCACTTTTACTTTTCGTTCTCTCGAGATAAAACAATTTAACAATGAATCTACTGCCTACGGTAAAAGCAAATCCGGCTAAAAATTCCATTATAAGAACTGACATAGGAAATAAGAAATACCCATCCAGTAACTTATAGCGTATGAAACCAGCTATTAAAAAAATGAAACTACAATTTAATACTGCAAGAAAAATTCGTTTTAAGTCCTCTGTAGAAGTATAGCGAACCAGTCCTTTATGAATTTTGTAAAGATAAAATACTAGAAATTTTACTAAAAAATAAAATCCAATAGACTTTGATAGAATTGCCCATTCAGTCTCAATAAGAACACGATTTGCT
>CANGLG010000174.1 GCA_947454395.1 Flavobacteriales bacterium | reverse complement strand
TATACGTAACCAATTTTCAAACAAAACACTAAAACTAATAATTGGATGTTTGATGGGTATTGGGTTCATTGCTCAACTATATTATCCACAGACAAAATACAGTAAAAACAAAGGATTTTATTTTATTAATCAATCATTTAAACACTATATAAAATCTGACGAAACAAACTATACTCTAAATGATCGAAAATCATTTCAAGCGTTGTATCCCACTAAAAAATTTACCAATGCTACTTATCCTTTGCTACATGAAAGTAGCTATCCGAATGTATTAGCACCTTACATCAATTACTTTGAGAAAAAGCCAAACATCGTACTCTTGATTGTTGAGGGTTTAAACAATGACTATATACAAAACCAATATAGAGGGATCGATATGATGCCGAATTTACGAAAATTAGCACAAGAAGGTTTGTATTGGAATCACTGCTTAACACTTGGTGAACGCTCTTTTGCGGCCTTACCTTCACTAACTGGGAGTTTGCCTTATGGTGAGCTTGGATTTACATTGCAAACAATTTATCCATACCACCATTCTTTGGTCTCCTTATTACATGCAAATAATTATAAAACAACATTTTACTATGGTCAAGGCGCTTGGTTTCATCGAAAAAACTATTTTTTAAATTTTAATAACATAGACCTCATATGTGATAAAGGAACTTTTGGTTCAAACTTTCAAAAAATATGGGTAAAAGATTTCTTTGTAGGTTATAATGACAAAGATTTGTTTACCCATTCACTTCAAGTAATTGACACAATAAAATCAAAAAATCGATTTGATATATACTTTACAGGTACAAGTCATACACCGTTTAAAATAAATAATCAAGCATACTATGAAACACGCCTAAATGGTTTGTTAAAAAAATGTAATTCGACAAAAGAAAAGCAGTTTTTAAAATCAAACAAGAAATTTATTCTTTCTGAATTATTTGTAGATGATGCTTTACAATATTTAATAGATGCTTATAAAAAAAGAACGGATTTCAAAAATACCTTATTTGTGATAACGGGTGACCATCCAATGACCGAATTACCTCGAGAAAATGCCTTAAAACGTTTTCACGTTCCTTTAATTCTTTACTCTCCGAAGATAAAAAAACCAAAAACATTCTCTCATGTAGTATCTCATTTAGATTTTTACGAAACTATAATAGGATTGCTTAAAAACTATGGAGTAGTTCCGCCTGAACAATCAACTGCATTAGGTTCACATTTACTCCATAAACGAAATCCTAATGTAGCTTTTATGAATGATAATAGAGAAGTTATAGACTTTTTATCCGGAAATTATTACATTTCAAACAGTGAATTATTCCGCGTACATTCAAACTTTAAGCTAACTAAAATAAACAATCCACGCAAATTAAAAGAACTTACCAATAAACTAAACGCTTTTCAAAAAACAAGTAAATACGTATGTAAAAAAGATAAAATATTACCTCTATCAAATTATGTGAAAGGGATTAATAGTAAAACAATATATTACAAAACTAAAAAAGATGAAATTTCCTGTTCATCTGAATATACAAACATTTTAGAGGCAAAAAAAATTGATAATAAAACAACCTACATTGACATTTCATTTTCTTACAACAAACAACCTGATCCTCAAATAACATTGGTATATCAATTACAAAATAAAAAAAATGAAGTGCTATTTTGGAAAAATGTCGGGGTAAGATGCGAAGAAAAAATGATTCAATATCGTTTAGAAATACCTAAGCAAAAAACACATGAAAACACATTAAAATTATCACTCTTATTTTGGAATATTAAGAAAATACCTTTTAAAATTAACCATTTAAAACTGTTAGTGAGAAATTGAAACTTCAAAAATACCTTTACGCATAACCACTTACATTTGTATGTAAACTATCCTCTGTTTTTTAATCCTAATCTTGCCAATAGTAGTAATCTATTTTTAAAGTATTGTGTAAAATAAGGTAACAAAATTCGAATATATATTACCTTCTACCTACAAAAAACGACTTCATTAATTCCCCACATTCGGCTTCCATAACTCCATTCGTTACCAACGTTTTTGGGTGAAATAAGGATGGATGTACTTTACATGCACCACGTTTTTCGTCGCGTGCAGCATACACAATCTTATCTATTTGCGACCAGTAGAGCGCACCTGCACACATACAACACGGTTCTAAAGTAACATACAAAGTACATCCGTGTAAATATTTGCCACCTAAATAATTTGCTGCTGCGGTGATTGCAAGCATTTCTGCATGGGCAGTAACATCCGTTAGTTTTTCAGTAAGGTTGTGAGCACGCGCAATGATTTGGTTATTTGCAACTACAACAGCACCTACTGGAATTTCTCCCAAGTCGTATGCTTTTTGTGCTTCCTGAAACGCTTGTTTCATGAAATAGTTGTCATCAAACGGATTGATCATTGCTTAATCATTCAATTTCAATACCGCCATAAACGCTTCTTGTGGTACTTCTACACGACCAACTTGACGCATACGTTTCTTACCTTCTTTTTGTTTTTCTAACAATTTACGTTTACGCGAGATATCTCCACCATAACATTTTGCGGTAACGTCTTTACGTAAAGCTTTGATAGTTTCACGTGCAATAATTTTCGCTCCAATCGCAGCTTGAATTGGAATTTCGAACTGTTGTCTTGGGATTAATTCCTTCAACTTCACACAAATTTTCTTACCGAGTTCGTAAGCATTTGAACGGTGAACCAAGGCTGAAAGTGCATCGATTGGTTCCGCATTCAGCATGATGTCTAACTTAATCAAATCCGATTTTTTATATCCAATTGGATGGTAATCAAAGGATGCATAACCACGAGATACCGATTTCAAACGGTCATAAAAATCAAATACGATTTCTGCCAATGGCATTTCAAACGACAGCTCTACCCTATCTTGAGTTAAATACACTTGATTTTTTAATTCTCCACGTTTTTCAATACACAAGCTCATTACCTGACCAGTATATTCTGATTTTGTAATTACTTGTGCTTTAATATATGGTTCTTCGATACTTGCCATGTGTGATGGATCAGGTAATTCCGAAGGATTATTTACAATAATTGCTTTTTCAGGATCTTTCGTCAAATACGTGAAGTACGAAACGTTAGGAACCGTAGTAATCACGGTCATATTAAACTCACGCTCCAAACGTTCTTGAATAATTTCCATGTGTAACATTCCTAAGAAACCACAACGGAAACCAAAACCAAGTGCGGCAGAAGATTCTGGTTCAAACACCAAGGAAGAATCGTTTAATTGTAATTTTTCCATGGAATAACGCAATTCCTCGTAATCATCCGTTTCTACTGGATAAATTCCAGCAAACACCATCGGTTTCACATCCTCAAACCCTTTGATGGAAGTCAAACATGGATTTGCAGCATTCGTTATTGTATCTCCAACTTTTACTTCATTGGCTTGTTTAATTCCGGAAATAATGTATCCAACGTCACCCGCTTTTACTTCATTTTTAGGAACCAAATCCATTTTTAAAATTCCTATTTCATCGGCGTTATAGGTTCTCCCTGTGTTGAAGAATTTAACCTTATCTCCTTTTTTGATTGTACCATTTTTGATACGGTAATAGGCAATAATTCCACGGAATGGGTTAAAAACAGAATCAAAAATCATCGCTTGTAATGGTGCTGATTCATCTCCTTGTGGTGGTTGGATACGCTCAATAACCGCTTTTAAAATAGCTTCTACTCCTAAACCTGTTTTACCAGATGCAGGGATAATGTCTTCCATTTTACAGCCGATTAATTCAATAATTTGATCGCTCACTTCCTCTGGCATTGCCCCAGGAAGATCCATTTTATTTAAAATTGGAATAATTTCTAAATCGTGTTCTAAGGCTAAATACAAGTTGGAAATTGTTTGTGCTTCGATTCCTTGGGATGCATCTACAATCAATAACGCACCTTCACATGCAGCAATCGAACGAGAAACTTCGTAGGAGAAATCCACGTGTCCTGGGGTATCAATTAAATTTAAAACATATTCAACCCCTTCGTATTTATAATTCATTTGAATCGCATGACTCTTGATGGTGATCCCACGTTCGCGTTCAATATCCATATCATCTAATGCTTGTGCTTGCATGTCGCGATCCGCAATAGTTCCAGTAGTTTGTAATAATCTATCTGCCAAGGTACTTTTACCATGGTCAATATGAGCTATGATGCAAAAATTACGTATGTTCTTCATCTAAATAGGTTGGAATTTTGTTTGTTATACAAAAATATAACAATTCATGGATATATTATGATTTTTTTTGTGAGCTATATTATACTGTAGATATATGATATGCCGGACAGTATTCACGACAAACAATAATTTTTCTTCTGAAACTTATTCCTTAAAATTCCGTTTAAAAAACCATGTCAAGACTAAAAGTGGTGTTTAAAAAAAATGGATTGTTGCTTGCGACAGCATTTTCTTTTATCCTTTTTTTGACCCATAATCAGTTTGTTTTTCGCTCCGATTTTTCGTCCGATATCGAAAATTATCAGCAAAAATTTCGAAAAAAAATAGACAAATTAGATGCGTTTTTAGCCTATAAAAAGAAGCATTTTTCAGAGGAAAAAATCTCTATTTTGAATCGAAAAGATTTAGAAGAAAACAGTTTTTTTCTACACATTTATCGCAACGATTCTTTGTTATTTTGGAACACAAATCAACTTCCAATTTCGCGTTTTTCAGACATTCATTTTCCGAGTGAAGGAATTGTTCATTTACAAAATGGATGGTATTATTCTAAAATTTTAAGGGTAAAAAATTGTCAATTAGTGGCTAGTTTTTTAATCAAAAAAGATTATCCTTACGAAAATTCAACCATTAAAAACACCTACAATTCGGAGCTAAATTTACCTTTTCGTGCAGGCATAATTTTAGAAAAAGACAACGCTTATCCGATTTATTCTTCCGATAAAAAATTCCTTTTTGCATGGTACATTTTTCCAAATCAGGTAATCTCATCTTTTGATAGCGACCTACTTTTTTGTT
>CANGLG010000173.1 GCA_947454395.1 Flavobacteriales bacterium | reverse complement strand
TTTTTAATTTATTTGGTCCCGTAGCTCAGCTGGATAGAGCAACTGCCTTCTAAGCAGTAGGTCTTTGGTTCGAATCCAAACGGGATCACAACAAAACCCAGTATTGATATTTCTTTACTGGGTTTTTAGTTTAACAACATGAAAACTTCTATTATTCTTCTTGGTGCTTCCGGATTAATTGGAAATGAGGTTTTGCGCCTTTGCCTAGAAAATAAAAACATCTCTGAAGTTAAAATTCTTGTGCGAAAATCACTTGGAATTGAAAATTCAAAACTTACAGAAATAATAACTGATTTTAAAGATTTTGATACTCTAGTAGATAAAATTCAAGGAAATACGCTTGTATGTTGCTTAGGGACAACTAGAAAAAAAACTCCGAATCTCGAAGATTACCGAAACATTGATTACGGAATTACATTAAAAGTTGCAGAGATAGCTAAGCAGCATGGTATATTTGAAGTTCACTTGATAAGTGCCGTTGGTGCAGATGCAAAATCAAGAATTTTCTATAACAAATTAAAAGCAGAAACAGAGATCGATTTATTGAATCTCAATTTTGAAAAAACTGCTATTTACAGGCCTTCGTTGCTCATTGGAGAAAGAAAGGAATTCAGATTCGGAGAAAAAATTGCTCAAATATTAGCTCCGATTTTTGATTTTTTTCTTTCAAAAACCAACAAATACCGCAGTATTTCTTACCAGAAAGTAGCGCAAGCATTAGTAAAAAATATTTTCAAAGAAAAAAACAAATCTGAAATTCTTGAATACTCGAAGATGCAATCATTGCTTTCTGATACCAATAACGTTGGGTAAATTCCAAAAATGGTTATTATCGTCCCGTTCGTAAGCATTTGTTATCCAACTTCCAACTTTTTCAATGCAATGTCCATTTATGTCAATTAATAAACTGGTTTCTGGCCCACCTTCAAGATAAATGGCACTGTGTAAATGATAGGGCATCTTTGTCATGAAATCAATCATTTGATTATGTGAATAAGGCGACCTAGTGAATATCAAATAAAACCAATCTTTATTGTCTATTGCAGCAATCAACATACTGCATGTTTGAGGTTTTTTCCAATGCATTGGTTTTCCGCTGCAATCAATCATTCGCAATCCTTGGGCATAAGAATGAAAGTCATCCTTTTTTGACTGCCAATTACTGCATGTCAAATCCAAAATTTGAAGGTTGTTTTCTGTTGAATCTTTAGGTCCTATCGCAATCATTGAATTAAATCCTTCTAATAATTTTCCTTTGTTATAGTGTTCACGAGATTTCAAATATCCTCTACTAACCAATGGCGTTCTTAAATCATACATGCTCGCGTTGAAAGCTACGTTAAGGCGGAAAGTATCGGTCCATTCATGTAAATCTCTTGAAACACTGTCATAACCCGTTGCAGCATGAATATCAAAATGATATTTTTTTGTTTCTATTCTTAGAATTGATATTTTCGAATCTCCAATGATTGATTTAACTGGTGCATCCAATTCAATATATTCCATGCCAGGATTAAGTTCTGTCCATTTCGAATAATCAATGATTTCTGCACCAAAAGGATTTGTTACTTGAGACCTAAGAAAAGTAGAGAAAACAATAAAAACTAAAGTCAATCCATTCAATTTCATTTCAATTATTTTTTGGGTTTATACAACCAAAATCAAACCAATTTTAAAAAAATCATTATTTGAATCGGTTGTTTGCCTTTTGGAAAATAATTCTTTTACAATCCGCACTATTTGGATTACAAATTTAATCAGAATGACCGAATTTTAAGTTTTTAACAATGTCGTATTAGCATAACGATAAAAAGATACGTTGGCTGTAACATTACATTTTGTTTCTTTGTTCCATATTAAAACAACACCATGCAAAGAATTATCTTTTCAATTATACTAATTATAGTAAGTAGTTGGTCCTTTTCTCAAGAAAAGAAAACAAGTTTTTTCGATAAAATTAAATGTTCTAAATACGTTAGCGATGGAACTGATTTTTACAACCAGGGGCGAACTTATGATGCATACATGGTTTTAAAACAAGCATTGCTAAAAGACCCAAAATCATGGAAGGCACATTATTGGATGGCAAATACTGAATATGATTTAAATAACTTTTATGAGGCCAAAGAACATATTGATGCGGCGCTAACTCTATTAAAAGACAAAGCAGACGGAGATTTGTATTTGATTGCAGGAAGAATTTATCAAAATTTGAACAATATTGAAGTGGCTCTCGGGTATTTTAAAAAAGCAAAAGAGATCTATGGTGAAAGGGTATCCAAAGAATTTGAAATTCCTTCATCAATCGCTCAATGTGAATTTGCATTGAATGAAACAAAAAATGGAATTAAAAATTTAAGAAAACCTATTACTTCCATTAACACAAAATATGATGAATATGGTCCGATTTTATTGGATGGTGGTAGAAAATTATTCTACACAGCAAGACAAGAAGAGACAACAGGTGGAAATTTAAACCCAGAAGATCAGCGATTCTTCGAAGATATCTATTACGCAGAGATTGATTCTACAACGAACGAATTTGCCCTCGTTCCTGAATTATTGGAAGGTATCAACACAGAAGGTTTTGATGCTTTGAACTTTATTTCACATGATGGTCTCTATGCTTTGGGAACTGTAAATACTTCCGCATCTAAAGAAAAAACATCTGAAAGTTCTGATTTATTTGAAATGACTGCCGATGAACCTGGTGTTTTTTCGGGAATGGAATTAATTAAAAATAAGTTAATAAACTCCACTTTCTTCGAGGGAGCGGCTTGTATAACAGATACTTTATTTATTGATGAAGATAATTTTCTTCAAACAATGTATTTTATTTCAGATCGAAATGCATTAAAAAAAATGACTGACATCTACTACGTTGAAAAAAGAAATGGAATATTTTCAGAAGAAATAAAATTATTGCCCGACTCTATAAACACCACAGGGCGTGAAACAACTCCATTCATTACCGAAGATGGAAGATTCTTATTTTTTAGCTCAGATGCACTTCCGGGAATGGGAGGATATGATGTTTATTATTCCGAAAATATTGGTGGCACTTGGAGTGCTCCTGTGAATTTAGGAGCTGCATTCAACACGGTAAACGACGACACTCACTTTCAAATTTACCCTGAAATTAAAAAAGCGGTGATGGCTGGAATGAGTGAAATTGACGAATTATTTAATTACAATATATTTACAATAGACCTTGAAGGATTGGATCTACCATTTATGGAATAATGAACTTTATGGAAACTAAGCTGTAAACACATCTTTATTCCGATAATTAACTAAATCACCTATGAAAAAAAATTCTTTTTTGCTGTTTTTAACCTTAACAGCAGGGATTTCTTTTGGCCAAAAAGAAGTCAACGTTTTTGCACCCATAAAAAAAGTAACTGTTTTCTTTACTGGGGCACAAATCGAACACGAACATAAAGTGACATTACAACCGGGGAAACAAGAAGTTGTCTTTCAAAAGCTAACAGATTTCGTCGACCCAAATACAGTTCAGGTAAAAGCACAAGGCGAAATGACGATTCTTTCTGTTCGAACAAGAAAAAATTACGAAGATGAAAAAATCAGTTCGGAAGAAATAAAAAAATTAAATGCCAAGCGTAAAGAATTGGATTTGAAGGATCAACAACTCCGTGATGAATACACCATCTTGGAATTGGACAAAAACCTACTGATGCGCAACCGCGATTTGAAAGGAAACGAACAAGGGGTTAAAATGATTGAATTGAAAGATGCCTATGCTTTTATGCACCAAAAGCTTGCGGAAATCACAACCCGTGAAACTGCCATTTATGCTGAGTTAGAAAGTATTCAAAAACAAATGAATCAGCTGGAGCAGGAAATCATCAGTCAACGGAGTAAACCGGTAATCAATTATTCTGAAGTTGTTGTAGAAGTGGATGTAGAAAAAACAACGAATGCAGACTTCACGTTTAATTACATTTCTCCCAGAGCCACTTGGAAACCTTATTACGACATGCGAAGTGATGGTATCGGAAAACCGGTAAAACTAGAAGCAAAAGCCAATGTAAGTCAAAATACGGGCATCGATTGGAAAAATGTTGATATGGTGCTTTCCACAAATGATCCGTATCAAAATGCACAAGAGCCGACTTTGAATCCTTGGTATTTGTATTACAACAATTATCCGGCTCAAAAATCACAAACATCTCGGCCTATTCCGGCCGTGGACTATTCCGGCGAAAAACTAAGTGGAGAAGTGATTGATGCATCAACAGGTGAACCGCTTCCATTTGCAAAAGTTTCTTTCTATAATAATCCAAACATCAACGTTGTAACCAATTTCGATGGCAAATTTGAAATTACAGTTCCGAAAGGCGAAACTTGGCTGAAATCTTCCTTTGTAGGTTACGGAGATGCCCAACAACAAATATTATCTCCTTACCTGAAATTTTTCTTAACACCCAACGATGTTGTTATGGAGGAAGTTTCCGTGGCAGAAGACTATTTTACATTTGGAGATACTGAATATCAATATGATAAAAATGAAGCAACTATAGCTTCGGGAACTTATAAAGTAGAAACTAAAAATCTAGAAAAAATCCCTGGAGTGCAAGCAGCAAGAAAAAAGAGAAATTCATTGGGCTTCTTAAAACAAGAGCAATCAGCTGCCACAGGATGGAATTACAATCAAAAAGCCAACGGTGGTTTTGAAAACAAACCAATCACTGTTGCAATGAAAAAAGATATGCGCGTTGAATATACCATTTTATCCAAAATGTCGATTCCAACAGACGGAATGGACCACCGCGTTAACATTGCCAGTTTTGATTTAAATGCTTCATACGAATACCACGCGGTTCCTAAATTAGACCCAAGTGTTTATCTTGCAGCACAAGTAACAGGTTGGGAAAAACTGAACTTGATGAGTGGGGAATCCAATATTTACTTCGACGGAACTTTTATGGGTAAATCTTATTTGGATGTTAATTCTACGAAAGACACACTTTCATTTTCATTCGGGAAAGACAATAAAATCAGCATGGA
>CANGLG010000172.1 GCA_947454395.1 Flavobacteriales bacterium | reverse complement strand
AACTTTATGATTTCGGATTTAGACGCGTGAGTTTTGGAATTCAAGATTATGATTTAAAAGTTCAAAAAGCGATTCATCGAATTCAAACTTTAGACGATGTAAAAAAGGTTCACGAGCTTTCAATATCATTTGGATATGAATCTATAAATCACGATTTGGTTTATGGTCTACCGCTTCAAACCATTGAGGGATTTATGGAAACGATTGACCAAACAATCCAATTGAAACCAGAGCGAATTGCACTTTACAGCTACGCTCATGTCCCTTGGATCAAAGGAACTGGACAACGCGGCTACAGTGAAACAGACCTCCCGCAAGACGCTGTCAAAAGATCTTTATATGAAAATGCTTACGAAAAATTGATAAATGCGGGATACATTTCAATTGGTATGGACCATTTTGCACTTCCCAATGATTCTTTGGCATTCGCATTTAAAAACAAGAAGTTGCACCGTAATTTCATGGGATACACCACAAAGACAACGAATTGGATGATTGGTCTCGGAATGTCTGCAATTTCGGATTGCTGGACAGGTTTCGCACAAAATGAAAAAACGATTGAAGCCTACCAAGAACGCATTGAACGAGGTGAATTAGCTGTTTTCAGAGGTCATCTGTTGACGGATTTAGAATTGGAAATTAGACGCTACATTTTGGACTTAATGTGTCATTTCGAGACTTCATTCGACGAAAATTCTGAATTTAAATACATTCATCTACAGATAAAAGAACGACTAATTACGTTGCAAAAAGACGAATTGGTTAGTGTGGAAGGAAACTTGGTGCGTGTTTTAAATCAAGGATTGCCATTTGTAAGAAATATTTGCATGGCTTTCGACCTGGATTTGATGAATTCAGAACAATCAAAACAACTTTTTTCCAAAACAATCTGATGGAGAAAAAATGCTTTCATTGCGGAGATAACTTGCCTCCAAACCCCATTCTAAAAGATGAAAAAAACTTTTGTTGTGTTGGTTGCTCCAATGTTTATTCTTTACTGAAAGACCATCAGCTTGGAGATTTTTATAATTACGAGCAACAACCCGGTACCAAGCCAATAAGTCAGCGCGTTGATAAGTTTAATTTTTTGGATATTCCAGAAATTAGAACGCGCTTCATTCAATTTGAAAATGAAAAAATGGTTCGTGTTACATTGTCGTTGCCAACCATTCACTGTACGTCTTGTATTTACCTCTTGGAAAATGCACAAAAAATAAATTCGGGAATCATCAACTGTCAAGTTCATTTTGCAAAGAAAGAAGCGACAATCATTTACGACCCGAATCAGCTTAAATTATCCGAATTAGCCAGTTTTTTAAGTTACATTGGCTACGAACCAAATTTTGGAAAAAAGGAAAATAAAACCGTCATTGACAAGACATTTTTATTGAAAATAGGTATTGCCGGATTCGCTTTCGGAAGTATCATGCTTTGGAGTGCCCCTGAATACTTTGGCATTGAAAAAGACAACCAATTTTTCAGAAATTTCACTTCTTACCTCTCGTTTGCAATTTCAATTCCTGTTTTGGTTTATTCGGCCAATGAGTATTTTATATCCGCTTTCAAAGCACTTAGAAGTAAAGTTTTGAATTTGGATGTACCGATTACAATTGGAATCATTGCGCTTTACGCTCAAAGTGTTTATTCCATTTTTAAAAACGAAGGTCCGGGTTATATGGACAGTTTTTCAGGGTTTATCTTTTTTCTATTAATCGGGAAATGGTTTCAAAGCGTTTCATATCGCTCCTTATCTTTCGACCGCGACTATTCTTCTTATTTTCCGGTAGCTGTCACGAAAATAACAAATGACAAAGATGAAATTATTCCTATCGAGAAATTAGAACAAAACGATGTGATTTTAATACGCAATGAAGAAATCATTCCTTGTGACTCAACTTTATTGAGTGAAGAAGCCGAAATTGATTACAGCTTTGTCACTGGCGAGTCTGAACCCGTTAATAAAACGAAAGACGAAATGGTTTATGCCGGAGGAAAAGTTTTAGGAAAAAGCGTCCAATTAAAAGTAAACGCAACAACGGACCGAAGCCATTTGACACAACTTTGGAACGAAACGTTGAATAAGAAAAAAGAAAATCAATTGGTGCGTTACCAAGATCGTATTGCCCAATATTTTTTAGTAATCATTTTAATCATTTCTCTGATTTGTGCAGGAATTTGGGCTTTTATCGATTACACGATGATAACCAAAGTAATCGTTTCGATTCTGATTGTCGCTTGCCCATGCGCTTTGGCACTTTCTGCTCCTTTTACCTTGGGGAATACTATGCGTGTTTTTGGAGAATCGGGTTTTTATTTGAAAAATACCACAGTAATTGAAGCAATTGGAGAAATTACAGATTTAGTTTTTGATAAAACAGGAACGTTAACCGACCCAAAAAATTATGAAATTAACTCCATAGCAAAATACGATTCAGAAATAGAAAAAAACGTATTAGCAACACTAACTAAAAACTCCACCCATCCTCTTTCGAAAGCCATTTTCAATTCATTGAATAATTTTCAAGAAGTAAAACTGGATGCTTTCATAGAAATAAAAGGACAAGGAATCGAAGCGCAATTTAATGAAATTTCATATCGTTTGGGAAATGCTAATTTCAGTAAGGTCGACAAAACAAGAAATAGCGACGCTCAAGTGTATTTCACAAAAAATGATGCGTTAATCAGTCAATTTGAATTAAAAAGTCATTTCCGTGAAGGATTAAAATCGATGTTTGAAAAGTTGAAAGACAAAAACATTCACATTCTAAGTGGCGACTCAGAAAAAGATTTGAATTCCTTGCTCGCATTGGGAATTGACGAATCTAACATTCATTTTCATCAAACACCGAAAAACAAATACAATTTCATTGAAAAACTGAAATCAGAAGGACGAAAAGTTCTAATGATTGGTGACGGTTTAAATGACACAGGAGCACTTGGAATTGCCGATGTCGGAATTGCGCTTTCGGAAGATATGTTTCGATTTACACCTTCATCGGATGCCATTCTGGATGCAAAACAATTGACCAAATTACCAAACTTTTTTATCGGAGTAGCATTCTCAAAATTTGTATTGAAAGTCTGTTTGGCTTTTTCAATCACCTACAACATCATTGGACTTTCATTTGCAACTACTGGTGCCCTCTCTCCTATTGTCGCAGCTGTGTTAATGCCTTTGAGTTCAATTTCAGTGGTGTTAATCAGTACGTTGTTGGTTCAGATTCGGTTTAGGAAGGGATTTTAAATTTCAAAACTTCCTTAAAACATGACAATTATCAGTTTTTTATAAAACTGACATCATAATTTATAATTGCATTTACCATGAAATTTGCTACATGGGAATAATCTATTTGATGCTAATTGTTAGTTTGGTGATTGCACTTTTCTTTCTAGTCTCATTTTTATGGGCAACGAAAAGTGGTCAATACGACGACGACTATACACCATCGGTTAGAATTCTCTATGATGACGAACCTATAGAAAATGATAAACAAGATGGAAGCAGAAAAGTTTAGTTACGACAATAAAATTGTCAAGAATTTTGCTTATGCAACAGTGATTTGGGGAATAACAGGAATGCTAGTTGGGCTTATTGCTGCAAGTCAATTGGCATTTCCTGAATTCTTCAATGAATACCTCGGATTTAGATATATTTCGTTCGGACGAATTAGACCTTTACACACAAATGCCGTAATTTTTGCTTTCGTTGGAAATGGATTATTCATGGGCGTTTATTACTCGTTGCAACGACTCTTAAAAACGAGAATGTGGAGTGATAAACTAAGTTACTTGCATTTCTGGGGTTGGCAATTCATTATTGTTTGTGCGGTTGCAACTCTGCCATTTGGTTATACCTCTGGAAAAGAATATGCAGAATTAGAATGGTGGATTGATATATTAATTGCATTAATCTGGGTTGTTTGGGGTTGGAATATGTTCGCGACGATACTTGTCAGAAGAGTAAAACACTTATACGTTGCGATATGGTTTTACATTGCGACTTTCGTAACTGTTGCGATGTTACACATTTTCAATTCTTTTGAACTTCCTGTGTCGTTCATGAAAAGCTATTCGTGGTACGCTGGAGTTCAAGATGCCTTGGTTCAATGGTGGTACGGGCACAATGCCGTAGCTTTCTTTTTAACGACACCTTATTTAGGTTTGATGTATTACTTCGTTCCAAAAGCAGCAGGTCGTCCGGTTTATTCTTATCGTTTATCAATTATTCACTTTTGGGCTCTTATATTCCTTTACATCTGGGCTGGTCCGCATCACCTACTCTACTCCACCTTGCCTGATTGGGCTCAAAGTTTAGGGGTAGTTTTCTCTGTAATGTTGATCGCGCCATCTTGGGGAGGAATGTTAAATGGACTTTTAACGCTAAGGGGCGCCTGGGATCGTGTTCGCGACGACATTTTGTTAAAATTCATGGTTGTGGCCTTGACTTGTTATGGAATGGCAACGTTCGAAGGACCGCTTTTATCTTTGAAAAACGTAAACGTAATCTCGCATTTTACGGATTGGACAATTGCTCACGTGCACATTGGCGGTTTGGGTTGGAACGGAATGTTGACTTTTGGAGTTTTATACTGGTTATTCCCAAGGTTATTTAAAACGCAATTGTATTCAACAAAAATGGCAAACCAACATTTCTGGGTTGCAACTTTAGGAATCATCATCTACGCAATACCTATGTACATTGCAGGATTCATGCAAGGATTAATGTGGAGAGAATTTAATGCTGATGGTACACTTACGAATGCTGACTTCCTAAAAACAGTTACTGAATTGAAACCATTCTATTATTTGAGAGCTTTGGGAGGTTTGTTATACCTTATCGGAGCAATCATGATGTTCTACAACTTAGTAAAAACAGCAAAATCAGGGTCATTGGTTGCAAACGAGGAAGCAGAAGCAGTTGTTACAAAAGACTTACATGTAAACACCAAAGGAGAATACTGGCATAAAGTCATTGAGCGTAAACCTGTTCAATTCATGGTGTTTAGTTTGGTTGTTGTTTCTATCGGTGGCGTT
>CANGLG010000171.1 GCA_947454395.1 Flavobacteriales bacterium | reverse complement strand
TTAGGAAAGAAAACTGTTTTATGCAAAGATACCCCTGCGTTTATAGCAAACCGAGTTGGCGTGTATTCCATTATGGCTTTATTCCACGCTGTAAAAGAAATGGGTTTTACGATTGATGAAATAGATAAACTTTCTGGTCCAGTTTTAGGACGACCAAAATCTGCGACATTTAGAACGTGTGATGTGGTTGGATTGGACACGTTGGTGCATGTAGCAAATGGCTTGAAAGCGAATTGTCCTAACGATGAAGAAAAACATTTGTTTGAATTACCGGATTACATCGCAAAGATGGTTGAAAACAATTGGCTAGGTTCCAAATCAGGTCAAGGATTCTACAAAAAATCGAAGGATGAAAATGGAAAAAAACAAATTCTATCTCTCGATTTAAATACGTTGGAATATAAAATCCCTGAAAAAGTGAAATTCCCAACACTGGAAATGGCGAAACCCATTGAAGATTTGAAACAACGAACAAAAATGTTGTTTATGGGGATGGACAAAGCCGGACAATTCTACCGTCAAATTTTTGGAGGTTTATTCGCATACGTGTCAAACAGAATTCCTGAAATTTCTGATGACTTTTACAAAATTGACGATGCAATAAAAGCAGGTTTTGGTTGGGAATTAGGTCCATTTGAAACGTGGGATCTCTTAGGATTGGAGCAAGGTCTTAAATTAATTAAAGACCAAAATAAGCATGTTGCAAGCTGGGTAGATGAAATGAAAGCAGCCGGTTTTTCGTCTTTCTATAAATCGGAAAACGGAAATCGTTTGTTTTATGATATTTCAACAAAAACATACAAAGTAATTCCGGGAACTGAAAACATTGTTCACCTAGAATCATTGCGTTCAGAAAATAAAATTTGGGGAAATTCAGACGTTACTTTGGTAAACCTTGGAGATGGGATTTTGAACCTTGAATTCCATACAAAAATGAATACCATCGGAGGCGGTGTTATAGAAGGAATCAACAAAGCGATTGACATTACTGAAAAAGAATACAAAGGACTTGTGATTTCAAATACAGGTCAAAATTTTTCTGCTGGAGCGAATGTTGGAATGATTTTCATGTTGGCAGTTGAACAAGATTACGACGAACTGAATTTTGCTGTCAAGGCATTTCAAGATACAATGATGCGTATACGCTATTCGAACATTCCTGTGATTGTTGCTCCACACAATATGACGCTTGGCGGTGGATGCGAAATGTCAATGCATGCGGACAAAGTTGTCGCTCATGCCGAACTTTACATGGGATTGGTAGAATTTGGTGTAGGTTTAATTCCTGGTGGAGGTGGTTCAAAAGAATTTGCAAAGCGTTTATCAGATGAACTCAAAGATGGAGATATCAAAATAAACAGATTACGAGATCGTTTTCTAACAGTTGGACAAGCAAAAGTTTCGACATCGGCTTTTGAAGCTTTTGATTTAGGTTACTTACGTGAAGGAACCGACGAGGTAGTTGTGAGTAGAGATTACCAATTAACAAGAGCGAAATCAGCTTGTTTAGAACTTGCAAATAAAGGATACGTTGCACCTAAACGTGGAAAAAACATCACGGTAGTTGGTCAGGAGGGATTGGGAATTGTCTATGTAGGTGCACATTCCATGCTTTCAGGTAACTATATGTCTGAACATGATCGCGTGATTTCTGAAAAATTAGGATTTGTTTTATGTGGTGGCGATTTATCGGAAAACACACTAGTTTCAGAACAGTATCTGCTTGACTTAGAGAGAAAAGCGTTTATTGAACTTTGTACAGAAAGAAAAACCTTAGAGCGATTAGAGAGTTTAGTTAAAGCAGGGAAAATTCTTAGAAATTAATTTTTTGAATTTATTGTTGGAAATCAAAAATAAATATATACTTTTGTAACCGCTTTTGACGGAAAGCATACACAATTTTGAATTTCGCTGATGCGAGAGTCATTCGAAAGAAAGATAAAAAATTGGTTTGGTAGTTCAGTTGGTTAGAATACCTGCCTGTCACGCAGGGGGTCGCGGGTTCGAGTCCCGTCCAGACCGCTGGTAGTGTTTCGCAAACAAACACAAAAGCACTTAAAACCCTCTAAATCACACGATTTAGAGGGTTTTTTGTTTCTAGGAGTTATTCATTTCACTCATAGAAAAACAAAAAAAAAGTGAACATATCGGTTAACATGTATTATACTTGCATTTTGTTAACCGATTTAACGCTTAAAACGTTGAAAGTTAATTGATTAGATTGGTTTAATTTGTACGGTTTTGATGTTCGTTTTCCACCTGTTCAGAGCGGATAGGTGACCAAAATCAAACAAATTAAAACAAGATGAAACAAAACTACTCGCTTCTCTTTTGGTTGAACACCTCAAGAATGCAATTAGGAAAGGCAGCAATCTACTGCCGAATTACCGTAAACGGTAAACGAGCGGAGCTATCCGTCAAACGATTTGTCGATCCCGAAAAATGGATTAAGACAGCCGGAATGGTCAAAGGCTCATCCGAAGAAGCTCGAATAATCAACAACCAGTTAGACATCATCCGAACATCCATTTATCGGATATACGTCGAGCAAACCTCCATGGGAAAGTTCATCACTTCCGATTTACTCAAAAATCAATTTCTCGGAAACACCGAAAAAGAAAAAACATTCCTGGAAGCATTTAAGTACCACAACGACCAGATGAAAGAACTCATCGGTTCCGATGTCGTAAAATCCACCCACACCAAATTCGAAACCGTTTACAAAAAGTGTTGTGAGTTCCTGAAGAAGCGATACAAAAGGTCGGACATCTACCTCAAAGAACTCGATTACAAATTCATTACTGACTTTGAGCATCATTTAAAAACGGAAGGCATTGCGCACAACACCGCCATGAAATACATCCGAAACGTTAAAAAAGTAATCAATCAAACGGTTTTAAATGACTGGTTACCACGAAACCCATTCGCACAATTCAAATGCAGTACGCATGCTGTTATTCGGGAAATTTTGGACGAAGCTGAATTATCCGCTTTGTATAACAAAGAATTCCAACACGAGCGCTTATCCGAAGTGCGCGACATTTTCCTTTTCTGTTGTTTTACCGGGTATGCGTTTATTGATGTGTTCAAACTCAAACGCACCGATGTAGCCAAAGGAATTGACGGAGATTGTTGGATCTTCACCCGAAGAACCAAAACCAATACCGTTTCAAATGTTCCCCTCTTGCCACAAGCAGAAGAAATTGTCCGCAAATACGAAGACCATCCCAAATGCGTTCAGTCAGGCAAATTACTACCGGTAAATTCAAACCAAAAGATGAATGCCTACCTCAAAGAAATTGCTGTCATGTGTGGTATCAACAAAGAGCTCACAATGCACATTGCTCGACATACTTTTGCCACCACCGTGACACTCTCAAATGGGGTTCCAATTGAGTCCGTTTCGAAGATGCTTGGACACAAAAAATTGGCAACAACACAGATCTATGCAAAGGTGTTAGAACACAAAGTTAGTGAGGACATGCAACAGCTAAAAAAGAAGTTTTCATTGAAGCGTGTAAACGAAACTGGAACGTATTGACACATTTTGGTAACGTATGATATCCATATTTAAATTAAATAAGGATGAGTATGTATCAAAAAACAGCACATGAGTTCAATGAACAATTCATGAGCAATTGGAAAAGCAACGCGTGCTTTCACAGAAAATGTATCACATCAATAGATCTGTGTGATGAAACATTACTGAAACTGAAAGCACTCGTTCTTGAAAAAGGGTTTGAAAACCTACAAGATGAAATTCACTTCTTCAAAGAGGTAAAACCTAAGATTTTATCGGTCAAATATGCTTGTCGGGGCTTGCTGGAATTTGAATTTGAGAAAGCAATTAATCAGGAAATGGAAGTGGTGGAGTTACAGCAAAAATGCTTAAACAAAATGCAGGAAAAGTTCAATTCCTTCAAAGATTTCCGTTATTACTTGTGTGGCTCTTCCTGCAACCGAGATGAGCAGTATTTCACACAAGGAAGCATGAAAGACGATTACATTCTTCGTATATTCACAGAGGTTGAAAAAGGATTCTCAACAGGGTATGACATTCTCGTAAGCTACTCCCTAGCCATAGATTTCATGAAAGATTATTTCGAAGAAGAAGTCCCTTCAAAAAAACAAAAATTTTACCCAGAACTTCAATGGACAGGGAACAAAACTGACTTAGTCGAGTTGCTTGCCACCTTACATCGAACCAACGTATTCAATAATGGGGAAAATGAATTCAAACACTTTGCACTGGCATTCTCACATATTGTCAACTTTGAAATTAAAGACGTGTTTCGAACTGTTTCTGCCATTAAGGACCGTAAAAAAGAAAATAAATCCTTCCTAAACAGAATGCTTAATGCTTTCCAAGAGATGATTACCGATGCACATAAGTAACCATCAAAACATGTAACCTTACATGTAACCTATTCTCTACTTGCCTTTAAATACTAGGCTTTAAGCCCTTTTTCACCTGATACAGTAAACCCAATTTTGCTGTACGTGGACATTTTTGTATCCCATTGAACGTACCAATTTTAACGCTTTAGCATCCATTTTCTTGAATTCATTTAACCGCTAATCTGCGCTTTTAGGGGCGTTTGTAGCCAAAGCGAAAATACTTCTCACTTTATTTCATGTAACCTGACAGAACTTGGTAAAACGAGTGCTCAAAGCATATCAATTTTGCCCTACGAACATCAAAACAGTACAAGTTATGCAAATCAATTTCTTAACCAAGGAAGACCTGCAGGATTTTAAGCAGGAACTACTTTCAGAAATGAAAGAACTCTTAAACAAACAGCAAAAAGCCAACCCCAGTCAAAAGAAATGGCTGAAATCTACCGAAGTGAAAAAGCTTCTTGGGTTGTCGGCTGGAACCATTCTCAACCTGCGTGTGAACGGAACATTGCCCTACTCCAAGGTCGGCGGTATTATTCTTTATGATTACGAGGAGATCATGAAAATCATTCAATCCAAAAAAATCCACAATGGCATCTTCCGATCATGAATTACATCGCACACCTGACAGCCGTCATGGAACG
>CANGLG010000170.1 GCA_947454395.1 Flavobacteriales bacterium | reverse complement strand
TTTCGGGACACAAGAATACAAACTCGTTGGAATGATTTCGCATTTGGGTCCACAATTAGGAATTGCAGACGGAATAGCTTTGTCTAACAAAATCAAAAAGAACAATAAATCCACCATTGTATTTACTGGTGATGGAGGTGCTTCTGAGGGAGATTTTCATGAATCATTAAATGTAGCTGCTGTTTGGGATTTACCTGTGATTTTTTGTGTTGAAAATAACCGCTGGGGACTTTCAACACCATCAGTCGAACAATTTCGTTGCAAACAGTTTATAGATAAAGGGATTGGTTACGGAATGAATGCCGTTCAAGTAGATGGAAACAATATCTTGGAAGTAATCCGTACGGTTCGAAAAATTAACGATGAAATTCGTACTGACCCTAAGCCATATTTGTTGGAATTGATGACGTTCAGAATGCGTGGTCACGAAGAATCTTCGGGAACGAAATATTATCCAGAAGGGATACAAGATGTGTGGTCTCTGAAAGATCCTGTTTCGAATTATGAATTGTATTTGAAGGAGTTAGGTATTTTGACCGATGAATTAGAAAAACAAATTAAAGATTCATTCAAAGAAGAGATTCAAAAAGGATTTGAGGATGCTCAAGCAGAAGGTCCAATTTTAGCTAGCATTGAAACTGAATTAAAAGATTTATACGCGCCTTTTGAGCAAAATGTAATTGTGCCGACCGGTTCTAAAACTGAGAAAAGATTTATTGATGCCATTCAAGATTCACTTATTCAATCAATGGAAAAGTATCCTGAATTGATTTTAATGGGGCAAGATATTTCAGAATATGGTGGTGCTTTCAAAGTGACAGAAGGATTGGTCGATAAATTCGGAAAAGATCGTGTTCGAAATACACCTTTGTGTGAATCAGCAATTATTGGAACTGGATTAGGTTTGTCGATTTCAGGAATGAAAGCAATGGTAGAAATGCAATTTGCAGATTTTGTGACTTGTGGTTTCAATCAAATCATTAACAATTTAGCTAAAATCCACTGGCGATGGGGACAAAATGCAGATGTGGTTGTTCGAATGCCGACAGGAGCGGGAACAGCTGCAGGTCCATTTCATTCGCAAAGTAATGAAGCTTGGTTCTTTCACACGCCTGGATTAAAAGTTGTTTATCCTTCTACACCTTCAGATGCAAAAGGGTTGTTGAACGCTGCCATTGAAGATCCGAATCCGGTAATTTATTTTGAACATAAATACCTTTACCGTAGTTTGAAGGAAGAAGTTTCTGATGACTATTTCACGGTTGAAATTGGAAAAGCGCGCAACGTTTCACATGGGACTGATTTAACAATTATTACATACGGCCTCGGTGTTCATTGGGCAATGGAAGTTGCAGAAGCAAGAAAAGACATTTCAATAGAAATTCTTGATTTGAGAACGCTATTACCTTTGGATAATGAAGCTATTTTTGAAGCCGCAAGAAAAACAGGAAGAGTAATTGTATTACACGAGGATTGTATGATTGGTGGAATTGGGGGGGAGATCGTTGCTTCAATCACTGAAAATTGTTTTGAGAGCCTAGATGCTCCAGTATTGCGCGTTGCCTCTTTGGATACACCTGTACCATTTGCTGTTGCTTTGGAAAAACAATTTTTACCACAAGAGCGTTTGAATGTAGCGATTGAAAAGATTTTGAAATACTAAATTGACAAACAATATTTTTCAGAAAAATACGGTATTGAACTTAATTGCAAAATTAGGTTTAGTACTTGTGATTATGGAATTTTATCGTGTTTTGTTGTTAGTCTCAAATACAAAGTCATTCAAACATTTCGGATTATACGAACATTTAATCGGGATGTGGTTTGATATAATCACGATTGCTTTGTTCTTTTTACCCTTCATTGTTATATCATTATTACCTATAAATGCCAAATTAGAAAGATTTAGGAAGATAATTCTTTTGGTGATTTTTATATCAACCGCACTTATTGTTTTTTTCTTTAATGCATGGGATGTTGCTTATTTCTCCTATACAGAAAAAAGAACCAGTTACGACTACTTAATTTACATGTTGAACAACCCAGAAACTGGGAGTTTGGCCGGTGATTTCATATTGGAATTCTGGTGGTTACTGCTATTCTTTATTTTGTCATTTGTTGCTATGATTTTTTTCTATATTAAATTGAAGCAACCAGAAACAAGCATAAAATCAATAAAATCTTGGGCTTCATTGTTGATTGGTATCGCCATAAGTATTGTAATAGGTAGGGGGGGATTTCAATTAAAACCAGTCGGGATTATTGAAGCAACAAATTATTGTACACTGGAAAATTCACCTGCGGTACTGAATTCTGCTTTTACAATTATAAAAACTTTTGATTTTGTAGGAGTTGATGAAAAGAATTACTTTCAGGAAAAGGAAGCAAATAAGATTTTTAATCCAATTCAAAAATCGAATCCACAGTATTTATTGAACAATTCCACTAATATTGTTTTTGTATTATTTGAAAGTTTTGGAACAATGTATTGTGGACCAGCAAGTCCTGAAAGTTATACTCCGTTTTTAGATTCTGTTTTAAATGAATCAATGTATTTCGATTCAGGAATTGCAAATGCAAGAACATCTATGGATGCAATTCCAACGGTAGTGTCATCTATTCCTACATGGATGAATGAGAGTTTTATTTTGTCCTCGTATAGTTCAAATCAATTTCAAGGTCTTCCTTCAATTTTGCACGAAAAAGGATATGAATCGGCTTTTTTTCATGGGGCAAGTAATGGATCAATGCGTTTTGATGCTTTTGCTTCTGCAGCTGGCTTTGATTATTATTTTGGACGAACGGAGTACAATAATGATAAACACTTTGACGGAAATTGGGGAATTGAAGATCATCATTTTATGAGTTGGTCGATAGACCGGATGAATGAGATGAAAAAGCCTTTTTTTTCAATGATTTTCACATTGTCTTCTCATCATCCATATACGATTCCAAAAGAATATAAAAACAAAGTTAGAAAAGGTCCTGATCCGATTTGCGCAACAATTAGCTACGTCGATTTTGCATTTGAGAAATTTTGGAAAAAAGCACAAAAACAACCATGGTTCGAAAACACGTTATTCATTTTTTGTGCTGATCATGTAGGTCCAACGAATAGATCTGACCGAACTTCTCTTGAATGGACATACAGAATCCCGATTGCTTTTTACCATCAAGGTGGAAAATTACCGAAAATAAAATCGGGTTCTCAATTTCAGCAAGTAGATATTTTACCTACGGTGTTGGATTTACTTAATGTTCAAACGAACTTTTTTGCTACTGGGACATCCTACTTTAACAAAAGAAAATACCCTAAAATAGCTTATTCTAACGAGAATTTAATTGCCTTTAATAAAAGAATGGAGCCTTTGACTTGGAATGAAAATTTAAAAGTCAGATGGAACAAAGAAGATCGAAACACCATACGATTGATGAAGGCTGTCTATCAACAATATTCTAGGGCTTTGATAGAAAACAAAATGAAGCCTTAATCAGTAACACTTCTTTTGCTACCGTGTTTTGAAAAAGAATGAAAGTGTCTTAACTTTTCTAGTGTTAAACAAATAATTCTCCAAAAAAATCATTTAGAAGAAAAAATGCTAAAAATCCCAAAGTTAATTTGATACTTTGTTTCCTAAATGTCTGAATCTAAAAGTTCTGGATTATCATTTTTGTTACCTTCTCTAAATGATTTAAGAACTTCATTCGTTAAATCTTTTCCACCTGAAAGGTTTGTAAAAATAGAACCCAGGCTATATATTGGACCCCAAGGAACTCCCCACCAACCTAATCCAAGTGTAATTAAAGTAAAAGGAATACTTTTAGAAAATGTGGACTGTCCGGCTTTTATAAAATGTATGTTTGAACTGCGTTTGAAGGTCATCACAACAACTGAAACAGTGTATTGGAAACAAACAAATTTCCCACCATTTTCTATCTCTCTATAAATTTCAGCGACTGTTAATTCATCAATTCCTTTAATTTTTGCCATAATTCTATTTTTTAAAATTTTCCAGATTTAAGATCGTTGTAAATACTTAACATCAATGTATAATCATCTTTTACCCAATCTCCAGAAGCTGGAAAGCTTGAATCGTCAAGGTTAAGATAATTTTGATAAATGATTCTAGCTTCTTCGTATTGTTTTTTACTGTAGAATATATTCTTCCAGTTTTCAGGAATGTAATTATCCTCCTCGATGCCAATACCGCTATTGTATATTTTAATAACACCAAGTGAATACTCAAATGAAATTACTTGAAGATCGCGTTTATCTGCCGCTTTCAACAAATAAGTTATATGTTTGAAATAATTTCCAAGACGATTTAGCAATTCTTGTCTGTTTTCCTCTTTTAAGGCTTTAATTCGCCATTCATTATTCGAAAAGTAAAATGGTTCTTCCTTGTAATTTTCTAAAAGTTTTTCTTGAAGTTTGAATTTTTGTTTTATTGCTTGATTTTTAAATTCAACTTGATATATACTATCATCTATCATCTTTATGCTAAGGTCAAAAAGTTCTTTCTTTTTGTCGTGAGAAAAACAAATTCGTTCACCCTTTTTTACCCAATTCCATGTGCCATTTTCGTATTCGTCACCGTCGCAGCAAAGCTTAGTATAAGTGTTGTCTGGAAATATTGATAATGTAATATGTTTTTTTGCCTCTATTATCTTTTCTGAATCTTCCAGTAAATCATCTTCTGAATTTGTTTTTTTATTTTTTAATGATTCAGACTCGGATAACGTCCATATACCATTTATTTTAGAGCTCAATTCATCTGAATCGGTTGAACAGGAAAAGATGCAGCAAAAAAAGAAAGGGATTAACAATAAATTTTTCATTTGAGTTTACTTTACTAAGAATAATTTTTTAGAAATTTTAGAATAATAAGCTTTTGCGAATGTAGTTTTTTAAAAGATAATTTAAGAATTACAATTATTATTACAGATATATTAATTTTGTAACCATTATTAATAATTAAAATTAGAAATTATGGGTTTGTGGGCTAAAATTAAGCAGTTTTTTGGTTTTGGAACTGTGTCAGTTAAGTTAACCGGTCCTTCATCGTTCGATGCTGATGGTGCAGAATT
>CANGLG010000169.1 GCA_947454395.1 Flavobacteriales bacterium | reverse complement strand
TTGGCAGCCCATAGGAGAATCGAACTCCTGTTTCCAGGATGAAAACCTGGCGTCCTAACCACTAGACGAATGGGCCAACTTTAGTTTCCCTAAAATTTGGGATTGCAAATATAGAATGAAAAACTCTAATTGCAAGGGGAGATTCGATTTTTTTTAAAAAATTTCTGTGTCATCTGCTCTCATTTTAAATCCAAGGCGTTTTCCTGTCTGTAATTTTAAACTTTCACCAATGGATTGAATTTGAGCAACAGAAATTTCCTCTAGAAATTCAAAGGGAGGAATGTACAAATCAAACTCCAAAGCATGCGCAAATGACATTTGAACAATAATTTTCAAAACGTCTTCTGTAAGAAGCATATTTTGAGGATCTCTGAAATAAGTGCCTAATTGTCCTTTACCCTCAACCATAAAATGCCGATCTTTATTCAAAAAAATTCGACTAATTAAATATCCTCTGTCATCGATTCTGTTTTGCTCAAAAGACTCGGCGAGAAAATTAAACGTATGAATAATTCCAAAATACCCATTATTTTCATCGGAATTGAAGTAGGATGTTCCCCACAGTGGGTTGTATTCCGGCAAACGAAAAACATTATTATGGAGGTTAAAAACTAATACGTCACTTCCAACATAAGCATGAATCTCAAATTTCCCTTTTTCATGAAAACTCAATCGAACGCGTTGATCATTGATAATTCGTTGTAATTCTTCAATTTCCTTTTTAATTGCAACTTTAAATAAATCAAAAACTTTCTCACAATCATCCGCTATATCTTGTTTTAAAGATGATTTATGTAGAAGTAAATCAAGCAATTGTTTTCTGTTTTCTTCAAGTGGGTTTTCTTCTGTTTCTGCCATAATGTTGTTTTAACCAAAATTAAAAATTGTTCTTCGAGAAAAAAACTAATTAATTATCAAATATTTTGGTTGTTTTTAACAAAAAAAGTAACTAATATGTTAGGATAAACGAAATAAAATTGCGAATTTTGAAATTCAGGTAGTATATCAATGAAGAAAAAAATCTGGTTCATCATAAATCCAATTTCTGGAGTTCGTCGCAAAGACGATATTCCTGGATTGATTCGTGATCATCTAGACATGGATAAGTTCGATTTTGAAATTCAATATACTCAATACAAAGGTCACGCATTTGAACTGGCAAAAGAAGCTGCTATTAAAACCATTGATATTGTCTGTGCAGTTGGAGGAGATGGTTCGGTGCATGAAGTTGGAACCGGTTTAATTGGTTCTGAAACTAAGTTAGCTATTATCCCTATTGGCTCAGGAAATGGGTTAGCAAGACACATGCATATTCCATTGAATATTGTGAAAGCGATTGAATGTATCAATACTATGAATGACATTCAAATGGATACGGTGATGGTAAACGACCAACCATTTTTGGGAGTTGGAGGATACGGATTAGATGCTGTAATTGCTAAAAAGTTCGACGAAGATAAAAAACGTGGATTTTGGACTTACGTGAAACATGTATTTAAAGAATTCTTCAAATACAATCCTATCAACATTTCAATCGATACAAACGGGCAGGTTAAGAAATTACCAGTTGTACTTTGTACCATTGCAAACACTTCTGAATTCGGAAATGGTTTTGTAGTTTCTCCAAAGTCTGATGCTACGGATGGTAAAATTGAACTTTTTATCTTAAAACCTTTCTCTTTTTGGAGAACACCTGCAATAATTTATCGTTTTTTCATGAAGAAATCACATAACTCTCAATTTGCAGAAATTATTTCATTTGAAAAAGCTACAATCAATTTATCTCAAAAAATTGCGCACTACGATGGTGAACCAGTAGCAGTTAGAAGCAAACTGAATGTTCAAGTAGTTCCAAAGAGTCTGCATATTTTAATCGGAAAAAAATAAAATGAATTTTATTGAACCAGATTTAAGTGAATTTTTAATTCTACTTGAAAAATTAACTATTGACTCAAAACCAACTTGGGGAAATATGTCTGCTCAACGAATGGTTGAACATTTAACAGATGGAATAAAAATGTCAATGGGGGAAGGTGATTTTCATCTCGAAATCCCAGAAGATCGTGTTTCTAAAATGGTTCTTTTTTTGGAATCGGATAAACCAATGGCTCAAAACATTCAAGTTTCATTTGCTACGCCAGAAATGGAATTAAGGACTCTTGATTTAGACGATGCAATTGATGAATTTACATTGGCATGGGTTGATTTTGAAGAATTGTATGAAAAGAATGTAGATTTCACAGCGCTACATCCATATTACGGAAATCTGAATTACGAACAGTGGCAACGACTTCATTCAAAGCATTTTACGCATCACTTTAGTCAGTTTGGTTTAATCTGATGAATCCATTTTTCCTTAGTCTCGTTATAGGAAGTATATTGGGTTACCTAAATTATATTTATTGGCGTTCGAAAGGATACAAAAGTAATCTACAGCTTGTAATGAGTATTTTAGGATTTAGCGCACTTACAGCCGCAATCATTCGAATTTTCATCTAAAACAGTCGAATCTTATTTTTCCAAATAGAATAAATCGTATTTTTTTGATTGATATTCTTTGTATTTTGAGTATTTCTTAAAGCTAGTTCAGTTGTGGACTTTTCCCATTTTTAATTAAAAATAATTGATTTGTTGTATATTCGTTATTTAAATAATAAAGTATGCTAAACAAGTTTCTCATTATTATAATAATCATAATTTCTGCTTCTAATTCATTTTCTCAAAATACGATTTTAGAAACAAGTTTGGAAGTTAACACAAACAGGGAAATACCTGAATTTGAGAACAAATTATTTTTAGATAATTATTATTCAAACATTTTCAACTATGGCAAAAACGGTATTCTATATAGGATTTGTGGATTTAACAAAAAAACTAAAACCGAAACATATGTTTTTGTCAAATATGATCTAAACTTTAAATTTGTAAATGAAGTAAAATATTCCACACCAATTACCTATAAAAGACTTTGCGAAGTAAAAAAAGACAATTTTTACTATGTATTATTTAAAAACGAAAGTCACCAATTCAAATTGATTTGTTATGATATCATTACCTCTGCTATATCAGAAATTGAAGGAACCCTTCCTAATGTTTTCTATGGTCCAGATAGGTCTGGAATTGTTAATGATTGGATAGTATGCGAGCTACTTGCAAAAGGAACAAGTCATATCATGGCTGTAAATATAAAAACCGGTGAATCAAAATTAATTCCGATTGTATTAGAAAACATTAACCCAAAAAGACTCGCATTTTTGAACATGGAAGTGAGTAGTGATTCGAAAGAATTATTTCTTACTTACAGGGTATATTACAACAGAAATTTCTGCTCTTTTCTTGTTCGACTTGATCAAAATTTAGACATTCAGGGTTTTGTAAATCTTTCTGAAGGAAATGAAAAATTAGAATTGACAAATGCGAATGTTACAAAGTACGGAGAAAATAAATACTTTGTAACTGGAAACTTTGGTGGTTCCCCTTTTTCATCATACGGAATTTACTTTGCTGAGCTAGAGGACATGAAGTTAAAATACATTAAACTTCATAAATTTGAAAATTTTGATAATTTCTTTGCCTATCAGCCTGAAAAGACTAAAGATTATGTCGGATTCATTGTAAGTAATGCAAATGAAAAAAATGACTTCTCGAAATTTAATTACAAAGTTTCAATTGATAGTGTTTTAAAAACTGATGATGGTTATTTATTATTAGCGGAGGCTTTTTTTCCAATAGAACATGATGAATTTAAAAGTAATTCTAATAGTATGGTTTCTGTATTTTATGGAAACAAAATAACCCATGGAATTATTGCAAAAATATCAAATGACGGAGAAATAATTTGGAACAAAACATTCAATCTAACCGTGGATGAACTCACAAGAAGCAACACCATCAAGTATATTCATGTAAAAGAAATGAATAATACTGGAATTGACTTTTCATATTATTCAAATGGATTGATGGAAAACAAAAAAATAGATGGTAATGGTAAAATTGTATCAGAGAAATCATACAAAATTGATGAGAATTTAACGGAGAAAGGGGAAAATCCTTTCGATTCTAAATATCGTTGGCCCTGGTATGATAATTATTTTTTGTTTTTCTGGAAAAAGAAAGATGGTAATTCAAAAGATTTTTTCTTCTATTTCAATAAAATAAAATACTAGAACTTAATTTTAAACACCTATTTAAGTTGTAATAAAATCAATAAAGTCGAATCTTATTTCCAAATGGGATAAAACGTGGTGTTTTTGATTGGTATTCTTTATATTTCGGGTATTTTCTTGCTGAAATTTCTTCAGAAAAATCAGAGCTTCCTTTGAACAAGATTAAAAGCAACAAACAACCTGGAATTGACCAATTAATCCATTCTCCGGTTGCATTTACACTGAATAAATAAAAGACTAACCAAATGGTTTGTTCCATGGCATAATTCGGATGACGAACAATAGCCCATAAGCCTTTAGAAACAAATCCGTCTGCATACTCACCTAAAGGTTCACCATTCTTAATACGGCGATGCTTTTCGGTTTGAAAATCATATTGTTGTTGATCTGCAATAAATTCAATCACAACGCACGTAACATAAAGCAAAGCCAACAACCAATCAATATAGTTCAACGGACCAGCATCTGAGTTGAGTGTTGTCAAAATTGGGAGGGTAAAAAGAAAAATCAATACATTTTGATAACCACTTATGAAAAACAAATTGAAAAGCATCCAAACAAAACGATTGTTAAACCCGGAACGTTTACGTAATTCCTCCCAACGATAATCCTCTTCGCCTTGCCAAAATTTTAATACATAAGCTCCACGTCTAGCAAAATTGTAAGTCAATCGAATTCCCCAGATAGTGACCAAAACAGCCATTAAAATCATTCTTTCATCAAATCCTCCTTTGTAACCTTGAAAGCCTAAAAAAGTCATATGCCAAACATACCAAATCGGTACAATGCTCCAAAGTTTATCCACCTGAGAGTTATTTTTAGTCAATTCACCCACAATAAAACAGTAAGCAATTACGCCACCGACAACATAGGACATTTGATGTAAAATTTCCCATTGTAAAACGGTTGGTTCAATACCGAAATTCATAGCAACGTATGG
>CANGLG010000168.1 GCA_947454395.1 Flavobacteriales bacterium | reverse complement strand
TGATTTGTAAACTGCTTATGGTCTGAAAATGGATTATTCCATTCCGACTTTTCGAAAATTTTAAATTCAGGTAAAACAACGCAATTTATTTGAAGCTTTGCTTTTTTAAAAACGGTTCCTATTTTATTTGTTTTTGCCGGATCGACTTTTGTTCCGATAGGAATCAAATAAAGATTAATTCTTTTCTCAGAAACATGAAGAGAATCAAATGAAAACTTATTGTATGTCTGAGAAAATCCCTTATTAAAAAAGAATAATAAAATAGAAAAGATGAAGCATCGAAAAGCCACGCTTCCAATTAATTGTTATAAATGCATAAAACTTTTCTTTGCAAGCAATTCATCCTCAGATTCTCTGTAATCTGGATCATCCACGCAACAATCAACAGGACAAACGGCAGCGCATTGAGGTTCATCATGAAACCCAACGCATTCCGTACATTTTTCATGGGTGATGTAATAAACATCCATATTCACAGGTTCATGCGGATTATCAGCTAAAATTTCATCTCCGTTCAGCGTAGTAATGATCCCTTTCAACGTTGTTCCATCTGAAAACTTCCATTCTGCTCCACCTTCATAGATTGCATTATTTGGACACTCAGGTTCACAAGCCCCACAGTTGATGCATTCGTCTGTTATCATTATAGCCATAACCTCAATTTATTTTTTTGCAAATATAACAACGTCAAACGGAATGTTTTGTTCAAAAACATGAGAATTTAAAAATAATTTAACGAATGTGATTTTACCCAATGTCAACTCGCTAAATTTGTTCTGTGAAAAAAGAACAACTCATTAATGCGTTTTCCGAATTAGGAAAAATAATGACGCATGTCGGACAGAATTTACCTTGGACTGATTATAGCTGTGGATTGACAGAGGATGAATTATTAAAAATCAACAATGTTATCGAAAGGCAAATCTTCCACAACGGCTGGTTTACAGAAGAAAATGTTCGTAAATCGATTTTGAATTTAGGTGCTTGGTTGAATAGCGAAGACCTTTTTACTTGGACTTCTAATTATTCATTTAATTCAACACCAAAAAATATTGCTGTTATCATGGCCGGTAATATTCCAATGGTCGGATTTCACGATTTCTTGTGTGTGCTTTTGTCAGGAAATAAAATCATATGCAAATTGAGTTCTGAGGATCAACAACTTCTGCCATTGTTTGTGAATCATTTAATTCAAATTGAACCAGAATTAGCCTCATACATCTCATTTTCTGACAGAAATTTGAAAGGTTTTGATGCGGTTATAGCCACTGGAGGAAACAATTCTCTCGCGCATTTTGAACAATATTTTTCTAAGTATCCGCATTTATTCCGACACAATAGAACTTCTTTAGCTGTGTTGAATGGACAAGAATCTAAAGAAGACTTGTCACTTCTTGGAAAGGACATTTTGGATTATTTTGGCCGCGGATGCAGAAATGTTACGCATGTGATATTACCAGAAGGATTTGAATTAAATCGTTTTTTCGAAGCAATTGTGGACCAAGGCGAGCTGATAAACAATAAGAAGTATGGTAACAACTACGACTATAACAAAGCGATTCACTTGATGAATCAAGCTCTATTTTTAGATAATAACTTTCTCCTTCTCAAAGAAAGTGAAATTTTGTTTTCACCTTTGGCAATGTTGCACTATCACTTTTATAAAGACGAAAGTGATGTTAATGCATATCTTGAACTCAACAAAAACGACATTCAATGTGTTGTTGGGAATAATTTCATTCCTTTCGGACAAGCGCAATGCCCATCACTTAGTGACTATGCTGATAATGTTGACACGATGAAATGGCTAAATCAATTGTGATTTCATGTTATTGCAACAAATTAACCACTGATTAAAAAATATCAACGCATCAATTTTCACCATGATTAACTGGAAAAACGAACAGCCTCCTAAAACTCCTTTTATCGCATCAATCTTCAACTATTACTTATCTGATAATCTAGAAGGTTATGCTGAATACGACCAACTTACACTGGATTTGGTAAAGGAGATGCCAGGATATTTGGGTTATGAAAGCATGAAAAATGGAGATCGGGGAACGTTCATCAGTTATTGGAAGGACCATGAAGCAGTAAAAGCTTGGGCCTCGAACCCCATTCACCAAGAAGCAAAGAATTTAGGCATTGACAAATGGTATCGTTATTACCACAGCATGATTGCGGAGGTAAATCGGTTTCATTCACACATTTTGGGAGAATAAAATCAAATTACTTGATAAGTAACGAGGTTAGTTTCCTCTGCAAATTCGCCTTATTATTTGGACCAATACCTTTTGACACGTATTGAAAAATTCCATTTTGGTCAATAATCACATTGGTAGGAAAGCCCGTTACACCGTAAGAATCTGATAAAACCTGACCATTGGGAATAATGTGATAGTCAAATTCAGTTGTTTTCAAAAATTTTTTAAGTTGTTCTTTTTTATTAATCGCAATCGCTAAAAAAACAACCTCTTTACCTTTGAATTCTTCAACCAATTCATTTAACTCCGGCATTTCCATTACACAAGGTTTACACTCTACAAACCAAAAATTCAACACAACAACTTTACCTTTCAATTCAGTGAGTTTGTATTTTTTACCTTTTAAGTCTGTCAAATCAAAGTCAACGGCTTGAGTTCCGATCTGTTCACTTTTTTCCTGTTCCATCCCCATTCCACTTTGCATTTTCAACATCATCGATTTTTCCTCTTCTGTTGCTTTTCGAAATACAAAGGCTTTAACAGTTTTATTTTTGTCAATGTATGGCTCTGGAATGTATTCATTAGACATCATAATTTTCATAAAATCGACTGGATTAATTTTTTGAAATTGCTCATTATACATTGGAGTTGACATAGGGTCGAGCATTAGAGGTATTTCCGGATTTAAATCATTCTGGCCAGCTTTCTTTAAACCAAATAATAAATTGGTATTTGTAAATGATGAATCAGAACTTAAAACTTGAGCATTTATACTTTCTGAGTTTAAAAAAATACTGATTACAAGTAAACAGATTAGATTGGATGTTTTTATAAAAGAACACATTTAAAGGTAGTTTTATCAAAGTTAGTTAAAAATAAATCACAATTTTAGGAGAGAAAATAATAGAGCTGAATTCATTTAATTTTGTTTACCAAGTTCCTTCAATCGTTTTATGTGTGATTTTAGAGCTACACGAAAAGTAGGCTTAACATTATATTTGATTCCAAATTCTATTGCTGTTTTTTTAACAATTGGCGCAATATTTTTGTAGTGAATGTGACAAATGCTTGAAAAAAGATGATGTTCGACTTGAAAATTAAGACCTCCAACATACCAATTAAGAATAAAATTATTTGGAGCAAAATCGGAAGTTGTACTTAATTGATGTACGAGCCATTCATGATGAATCATCCCATCTTTATCCGGCAATGGTTGTTCCGCTCCTTCAACAACATGTGCCATTTGAAAAATCACACTCATTATTATTCCAGCAGTAAAATGCATGACCAGAAATCCGATTAATACTTGCCACCAAGAAAACGAACTATACAAAATTGGAAAAACAATTAAAACTGCGAAATACAACAGTTTCGAAAGAACTAAAACAACAATTTCCTTTGTGCCATTTACTTTTTGTTCCTTGGTAATTCCGCTTCGGTTGAATTCCAGAAGTTGCCCAACATCACTAAATAATTTTGAGACAGTCATAAGTCCATAAAGAAGAAACGCATAAACAAACTGAAAACGATTGTATTTTTTTATTGGGGCATGCACACAAAGTCGAATCGCTGCTTTGGTTGAAATATCCTTATCAAATCCATAGATATTTGTATATGTATGATGCAATAAATTGTGCTGAATTTTCCAATTAAAAACATTACTTCCAAGAATAAACATAGTCGATGCAAAAAAATAATTGACCCATTTTTTCTTTGAAAATGCACCATGCGCTGCGTCGTGCATCACTGACATTCCAATTCCAGCCTCACCTATTCCCATCAATATTGCCATCAAAATTCCTACAACCGCTCCGATCGGAAAAAATACAACAATCAAAAAAGATGAAATGTAAGTCATTAAAAGAATAAAGGCTTTAAAATACATCCAAAAGTTCCCTTTTTGAGAAATATTGTTCAATTTAAAGTAATCATTAACTCTTTTTTTTAAAGTTTCAGAGAAATCTTTTTCATTCTGATTTTCTGGAATAAATTGAATTGTCTTCATTTAAACGAACTTAATAAATCATTTAAAAAGTTCATTTACAGACAAAAAAATATGATAAAATAAACTCAAATAAGAAAGCAAATGAAAATCAACTTCATTCGATTTATTTCATGAACTGTTTATTTTAATTATCCACTTTGAAATATTATTTTTTAATTTTATTCCATAATGGAATGGAGGTTAAAAAATATCGCAAAAAAAAGTATTGTAGAGAAGGAAATCTTAAATGAAGATATTATCGTTGATTTTGATATCAAAGAAATAAATAGACTTTTATACCGAGGTTTATTTATTTCAGGCTCTATCGGTTCCATGGCGGTTCTATTCTACTATTTGCCTTTAGAATTATATGCTGATTTTTTTAACAGTTGGAAGATACAACTGAATTTATTTAACACAAACATTGAGATAATTCCATATCCGCTAATTTTCAATGTTATCTTTTTGGTATTGGAACTCTATTTATTAGGACTTCTAAATATTTTCATGATTAAGAAATTAACGCATATTACAAAATTCCCAAACCCTAATATTACAGATTCACTGTTTCACATTGAAGAAGTCACAAATATTAGTTTGGAGAATTTCAAATCCAAGGAAAATGAATTGGGAATCAATCCATATCATGGAATGGCAAAATGGTATTTAATACTGTTTCTTGTCTTTAATAAAGTCAAAGCGTTTGCAAGCAATCTCATAATAAAAACCGTTTTCAGAAAATTATTAGGAAGATATGTTCTTCGATTATATATGGATCTTTTGGGTATGCCGATTTATTTTTTCTGGAATGCATACGCAACGAGAATCGTTTTTTTAAGAGCGAAATACTATATTTTTGGTCAAGAATTAATAAATCAATACTTATCAGATTTCACTATTAAGCACAAAGACAACGAGGAAATAAAAAAATTCGTTTATGAAGTACTTGCCCATGTTGCAATAGCTAAAAGAGAATTCAATGC
>CANGLG010000167.1 GCA_947454395.1 Flavobacteriales bacterium | reverse complement strand
TTTTTCAATTGGAATATGGAAACTGAAAGATTAATTTTTATCACAATTGTTTCTTCTACCATTTTTCTAACCGGTTTGGTATTATTTATTATTGGATTGGTATATAAATATAATAAAAACAGGGTTCTTGAAAGACAAAAATTTGAAATGGAACTCAAAAACAAAGAACTCGAATTGATGAATGCGGTGGTACAAGCCCAGGAAACGGAGCGAACGAAAATAGCTCGTAACTTGCATGATGAGGTGGGTTCGATACTTTCCATGGCGCAACAAAACCTAAGTGTTGCTATTAAACAAGTTCCTTTGGGTTCTCCGTTTTTGGAAGATGTGGAGTTTACTATGGATGTACTGGAGCAATCGGTTTCTAAAATTCGCTCAATTTCACACGGAATGTTGCCGCACTTTTTGGTGAAGTTTGGTTTGCAGAAAGCCCTTCACCGTCTGATGGAACAAACCCAAAAGACATTGGGAAATCCTTGTTCGTTTTCGTCTTCTATTGATGGTAAATTGGTTTTGCCCCAACAAGCTGAAATTCACTTTTATTCGATTGCTTTGGAATTATTAAACAATCTGCTGAAACATGCGCGTCCGCAATCCGTGCACCTGTTTCTTGATCGGAGTAACCAACATCTTTTACTTAAAATTACACACGATGGAGTGGCTATTAGTCAATCTGATTATGAGTACCTCCTTCATCACGGTGACGGTATGGGACTGGAATCGGTTTCGCATCGGTTGACCTTGATTGCGGGAGAACTTCAATACCAACGTCATGCGCTCGGCGGTACCATTGAACTGGCGATGCCACTGACTGAATCTACAGAACATTCAACTTATGAAGAAATCTAAATACCGTAAACCAGATAATAACGTTAGGGTTGCCGTAGTTGAAGATCATACGGTTGTGAAACAAGCCCTGGTGCTTATGCTGAAAAAAGAACCGCAAGTGGTGGTTGCTTTTCATGCTGAAAATGGGGAGGAATTTCTCGCTAAATTACCTAACCACGATATTGATGTTGTTTTACTTGATTTGGATATGCCGGTTATGGATGGCCGCGAAACGCTCAAAGTATTGCGTCGTGATTTTCCTGAGGTGAAAGCGATTATGTTGAGCATGCACGAAGACCCGTGGATTGTTTCGGAATTGATTCGTGAAGGTGCTCGCAGTTTTTTGAAAAAGAATTGCTCTTTTGATGAAATGATTGATGCTTTGTTCAACGTGAAATTTAAAGGCAGTCACACTACGGAAGTGGTTGAACAGGCTTTGTTTTCTGAACATGAATTCCGAATTAAAAATGAGGAAAGTGTGATTCGCTTGAAACTTACTGCTCGAAATCAGTTGATTTTGAAATTGATTTGTGACGGTAAAACGAGTGAACAGATTGCTAGTAAAATGAATCTTTCTAAAAAATCCATCGATGCCATTCGCTCTGATTTGCTGAAACGGATTGGTGCGAAAAATCCAATTGAACTGGTGCGAAAAAGTATTTTGCTTGGTCTCTACAAAGCTCGAACGGATGCGCAAATTGAAGAAGAGGAAAATTTAGAAATACTTGAAAAGAGTGAACGCAAACGTTCCCGCCTGAATGACTCTTCTAACGAAGAAGAGGAATAACATTAGTACTTGTACTATTTTTTTCTAGTACTTGTACTATTTTAGAAATACTAAAATCCTTGAATTTTAAAGGTTTCATTGAAACTGTGCTGTTTTGGCAAAAATTGCTCATTGTTCTTGTTTTTATTTTCGTGATTCAAACTCCAAGCTATGGCAAAGTTCCGTTTAAATAAACGTCGGCTTAATCCGAATAAGAATCACGAGGTTCACCAGGAATCCTGTCCTCATTTTAATCAGTTAACTCAATTTGTAGAATTAGGCGAGTTTGTGTTTTGTTCTACGGCTCTGCAACGGGCTCGTGCTTTAGGCTACACGAATGTGGATGGGTGCAAGATTTGTTGTGAGGCGTGTCATAGGGGGTGATTTTTGCACCTCGGCTTCTTCGACTTCGCTCAGCACTAGAGGCTCGGTGTGGAAATTTAGAATGTAGAATTGATAGTTAAGAGTTGATAATTAATAGTTTACTAATTAAAAACCAAATAAAATGAAAAATTACAGAATTAACAAAAACACTTGGCATAATCCGAATGATAACCATGAAGTACACAATGAGACTTGCAGTAAATAAAATAGAATTGTTCGAAACTCTAGGTAGATTTCAAACCTGTCAAGAGGCAATTACTGAGGCAAGAAGAAAAAACTACACAAAAGTTGATGGGTGTAAAGAATGTTGTCCAAGTTGCCATAATGCATAATTGATTTTATTATGGCAAAGAAATATGGGAATGATGACCTAAAAAAGAAAGGTCAAGATAGTAAAAGAGATGGTAGTAAGTATGAGCCTTGGGAAAAGGGTAAAATGAAGCCATTGAAAAAGAATACGACGAAAAAATAAGGTGCTGCGTGAAAAACCAACTTCGGGAAACTGGGTTGGGTTTTTGTGGAATTTTATTTGCCTATTCTATCTTAGGTTTCTTTGAATTTTTTCAATTATTGATTCGAGATCATTTGAAACACCATGTATCATACTTGTTTGCATTTCCTTATAATCAGCTTTGTAATTCTCCAAGTGTTCGGTTGGAGGAATAATGTTTAATGATTTCAATTCGATGGAATCATAATTCGTTGTTTTCACAGGTGTGAATACGCGACGATGCGCAATGATACTTTCAAAAAGTACTTTGTCTTCTATAGCTTCATTACCAAATTTTGAATTTAGCAATTGATCCAAATCGTAGAAATGTCTTGACATTCTATAATAGCGTATTTTGACCGATGGTTTTTGAAATTCCTCATGTAGTAGTATCAATTTCTCTAGGAATGTTTTTTTGGGGTCAGTAGCAATCACTTCAAATGGATCAGTCACAAAAGCATTTCCCGGATATTGTTGATCAATCCATGATTGGATTTGAACACGCTGATTCGGTTCAATCAGTGAACGTGCGCTTACCTCAATTTTAATGTTATTGGCTAAATATGAAACTTCATCAAATAATGATTTGAAATTTACCTGAATCGTTTCCGGATCCTGATCCGAAACTTGCATATTCTCAACAAATAATTCATAAGAATCGGTATCAACACCATAAGCGCTTAATTGGTTTTCCAATAGATTTTTCAAATCTCCTGAAACGTATGCATGACATGCGCGCCGTAGTTTACGAACTTGACCAGGGTTAAGATTACCGTCAAATCCTAGATACTTTCTATCAATTCCTAAATCAATGTCTTCAGAGAATCGATCAATGAGGTTGAACGCCTTACTTAGTGAGGTGCCTCCTTTGAAAATAAAATGATTTGCATGATTGGATGTAAAGATCATTCTAAGCATCAAGGTAACCCAAACATCTTTTTCGATCGCTTGTGGAGGCAATCCCATTTTATTAGAGACATCCTGATAAATCTTCCTCTTTTCTGTATCTGGTATTTGCAAGAACTTGATCATAGGGCCTTTTGCATTATTTTACGAATCCATACCGGTGCTAATGGAATATCATGTTCTAGATCTTTACGATCTTCATTTTTCAATAAAGCGATTACTTTATTTTCTAATTCTAAATTGACTCCGTGTTGTCCAATTTCACGAAGAGCCTGAATTACCAATCGGCTCGTTTTGCCTTTCGCTATTAGATTTTTAGGAGTAGTTTTTTTTAGTTTGATTGTGCGATTTCCTATCTGGATTTCCCGCGGTGCACCGTCTGTAAGATAGACTAATTTCAACGGGATTTGTGTACTTAATCCTAATATGTTCATGGCATATACCCCTGTTGGAACAATTTTAATTTTGTCTCGTTTTGCGATCCCTTGTGCTACCTCTTCTGCTGTGGGCATTACTTCTCCAATGTACGAACTGATTACAGGACGTACATAAATTCCATGTGCAACTCGTTTAATGCTACCTTTACTTGCTAGACGAACAAGTGCTTGCCTGATTGAATCTGAGGAACCTAATTCCATAAAGTCATCACCAAAAAGGAGTGAACCTCTTGGTTTTGACTTAATTGATTTTTCTATCTGTTCCTCAATGCTTTGCATGACTAATTACCTTTGTTTATTGTCACAAATTTAGCAAATATTTGTGACAGAATTAATGGATTGAAAAACAAAATTGATTTATTACAAAAACGAGTTAATTATCTTATTAGAAACAAATAATTAATTACAAATTCGTTTTCTTTTGCGTGTCCCCCTTGGGAAAGTTGATTCATTTTAATCTATTTTATATCAATTAATTGTGCGTTGAAAAGACAGCGTATTTGTCACAAATATTTACTTTTTTTTTGCGACAAAACAATCATTAAACACTAAAGTAAATGTCAAGTTTATTGCGCAAAAAACTTGACAAAATATTATTACCCTACCTTTCCTCGCTCAAATTCTTCAATAATTTAATCAAACTCAACTGCGGATGGCAATCGGATTTGTCGGCACGGAAGGAGACGTGTGTCCAAATACCGGGTGTTCCATTCAGAGCTTGCGTGTTGAGTTTCCACATGTCGGGTTGGTAGGTATTGGGGATGGCGTATTTCTCGCAGAGGTATTCGAGGAGGATTTTAAGGGATTCGAGTTGCTCGTCTTTGTATTTGTGAAAATAGCGGTGACCACGCCATTGCATGCCATAATCGATGACTTCTTCTTTGGGTACTTCGCGGTTGAAGGTAGAATAATACCTGCCGCCTTTTTCGATTAAAGCACCCCAATTACAGATTTCAATGCCGATAGATTGTTGGTTCAACTGGGTGTTGTTTCGGTTGTGTGTTCCTAAATGATGTGCCCAATGGGCTGAACTGAAACATTGGTATATATTTGCTTCTCCATCGATTACAAAGGCTGTGGCTACCCGAACCGGGGTGTATCCCCAGCCGCTTATGACGTTTTTGGCATTAGCGCCACTCACGGTATGGTGCAACACAATTTGTTTTTTCGGAAATACTTCCGGGTAATATTGGGCTTTGGTTAGGGGGAACTGGATGAGGTTTTTGATTTTCATAAGTTTAGTTTTCATTGTTATTAATTTTCTTTCATTCTTTTGGCTTGACCCTTCGATAAACTCAGTGCAAGCCCCTAAGAATCAAAAGGCCGAGGGGATTATTCTTGTAATTATTGTCCTTACTCATCTTTTCACCCCTCTGTGTCTCCC
>CANGLG010000166.1 GCA_947454395.1 Flavobacteriales bacterium | reverse complement strand
AATGCAATCAAATGGGAGTTCTATTTCCATTTCGAGATGAGTTTTATCTAGATTTGAACGAAATAAATTATTTAAGTTCCAGAATTGAATCATACAATAATTCGATTCGTAACATTGCTGCACAATACAATTTGGCGTTAGTTGATGCGGAGAAATTTATTTCAACTCTTAATGATGGTTTTGTTTACAATGGAGTAACGATGAGTGCGAAATTTGTTTCAGGTGGTGCCTATTCTTTGGATGGAATTTACTTAAATGCAAAAGGAAACGCCCTTTTTGCAAATGAATTTCTGAAAGCAATTAATAAAAAATACAATGCCCGAATCCCACTAGTGGATGCGGGTAAATACCATGCAACTTTTTTTCCCTAAATTTAAAATGTAAAATATGAAAAAGATTACGCTATTTTTATCTATGTTGTTAACTGGCTCAATGTTCGCACAAACCCCATGTTCGAACGGTCGGTACGCAAATGATGTCTTCACAAACTACACAACAACTAGTGATATAACTTATGGTTCTAATACTTCATTTAGTGGTTCTACAACCACTTTAAAATTGGATTTTTTTGAACCAACAGGAGACACAGAAACAGCAAGACCTTTGATTATTTGGGTTCATGGTGGAAGTTTCATCGGTGGATCAAAAACTGACAATGATGTAAAAACATGGTCCCAAAAATTTGCTTTAAAGGGATACACATGTGCTTCAATAAATTATCGATTAGGTTTCCTTCCTATTAATGACTCTGCAGCTGCAGTTAAAGCGGTAGTGAGAGCAACTCAGGATTTGAAAGCTGCCATACGTTTTTTCTATAAAGACCGTCAAACTTCGAATACTTATAAAATAGACACTACAAGAATTTTCATTGGAGGAAGTTCTGCCGGTGCAATTACTGCTTTACACGTGGCCTATTTAGATGATATTTGCGAAATTTCTGACTATTTAGATTCCACGTCGATAACAACTTTAGGTGGCTTAGATGGAAATAGTGGAAATCCTGGATATTCAACAACTGTACAAGGTGTTATCAATGGATGTGGCGCTTTAGCACGATATAGCTGGATGCAAGCAGGAGATGTTCCTTTATGTTCAATACATGGAACGGCCGATGGAACTGTAAAATATAATCGTGGTATTGTTAATCCTGGGACTCCTTTGATGTACCTGGATGGAAGTCGTATGTTACATGAAAGAGCATGTGCTATTGGGGTCGAAAATCAATTTTACACATTCCCAGGAGCTCCGCACGTACCTTATGCAGGGAACGCCGCCTATATGGATACAACTGTAAACTTCATCCGTGATTTCTTGGTAAAAAGACTTGGATGTACAGACAACGAATTACAGCCTGAAAATGCACGAATGGAAACCGCAAATCTTTATGCAATAAATTATTGCGATGGAAGTCCAGTTAACGAAGTTTGTCCTACGTCTGGTATTAAAGAAAATAACATTAGTTCATTTTTATTATTTCCAAACCCTGCAAGTAATGTTTTAAATATAAGAACAAAAACTGCAGGAAAATTTGATGTTTCAATTTTTGATTTAACGGGTCGTGAAATTTTAAATAAATCTATTTTGAACGGACAAGCAACTATAGATTTATCGAATATAAACAAAGGAAATTATATTGTTAAATTAGTTCAAAACAATAGTTATTCTATTGAGAAATTAGTTGTTGAATAATCAAAATTATGATTGAATATCTATTTGTTATTTTCTTTTCAATTCTTAGCGCGGTAGGGTTTTCTCAAAAAAGTAACCTTACTGCTGTTAAGCAATCTAAAACAAATTCATTATCTGTAAAAAGTAATAGGTTAAAAAAAGTAACAGAGAATAATAGAAAATCTACAACAAAAGTCAAAGGACAAATACTGAAGTTAGATCCTGCTCGCAAGGAGTCTGAAATTAATGATAAAGAATAAATGAAAATTGGAATTTGGTTTCTTGCAATTTTTATGGTATTTTTCTCATATATGGGTAAAACTCAATCCTTTGTGGAGGGTTTTGACAACATTAGTTCTTTAAACGATTGGTATACTCAAAATAATAGTGATTCTCAAGATCAAGATTGGGTTGCCGGAAACACGAATAATTTCATTGCTCAAACCGGTGCTTCTGATTCTTACTTTTCAGTTGGGAATAATAGTACGAATAGCAATTCACCAGCAACAATTAGTAATTGGTTATTCACTCCAACAAGAACCTTTAATAACGGTGACATAATCACATTTTATTCGAAAACAGTATTATCTTCTCCCATGTTTCCAGATAGACTTGAAATTAGAATGAGTCAAGCAGGAAATAGTTTAGATGTTGGTAATAGCCCAACTTCTGTTGGTGATTTTACGAATGTTTTACTAACTATAAACCCAAATTTGACAAACATTGATTATCCGACAAATTGGACACAATACATTATCACAATTTCAGGACTTCCAGGACCAACTAACGGAAGAATAGCCTTCAGATATTTTGTAACTGATGGAGGAATAAACGGAATAAACTCAAACTATATTGGTATTGACACTTATACCTACTATTCTGTTGCAGCTTCACCGACAAATGATGATTGTACTGGAGCAATTTCAATAAATCAAGGTTCTAATTGTGTTTCGACAGCAGGGACAGTGGCTTACGCAACAGAAACATTATCTGGATGTAATGGTATCGCAAACGATGATGTATGGTATTCTTTCTCAGCAACATCTAACAGCGCTGCTATTTCTGTAAACGGTTCAAATCAGTTCGATGCTGTTTATCAGATCTTTACTGGGAATTGTGGTAATTTAATCTCATTGGATTGTGTCGATGCGACCTCGTTAGGTGAATCTGAAAATTCTATTGTACACAACTTAAATGCAGGACAAACATATTACATTCGAGTTTTTGATTGGACAAATACTATTCCGAACACAATGAATTTCTCCATCTGTGTGAGCGAATTTTCTCAGTGTTCACTCAATGCGCCTAGTTATGCAATCCTGGAAAATGAAAGCTGTGGCTCGGAAATCAATGGTGGATGCACCTCCTACCCAACAACATTTATGACATTAAATTGTGGTAATACAGTTTTTGGAAATTGCTGGGCTAATTCAGGGAGTCGAGACCTAGACTGGTACAAATTCAATATTGTTACCCCAGGAACTGTCACTTGGGAAGGGAAAGCTGAATTCCCTTTTATACTTTATCTATTGGATATTTCTGATTGTATGGTTCCAGAAGTTCTTGCTAGTCAAAGTTTTAATGCTTGTCAGAACGGAACAATTTCATTCGATTTTCAAACTAGTGGTCAATATGCTTGTGTTATAGGTCCATCAACATATAATGGTTATTCTTGTGCAACAAGTAATGATTATATTGCATCACTTTATCTACCAAGTACAACGCCTACTATTTCTTCAAATCATCTAGGTATTTGCCCAAATGGAAATGTTGACTTAACCTGTTCGGAAACAATTGGTTCATTTCAATGGTTTTATAACGGAAATCCTGTAGGTGCCAGTAATTCTATAAATGTAAATACTGCTGGTAATTATTACGTTAATTATACAAATAGTAACAATTGTACCTTATCATCTGCTGTTTTTCTTTTGCAAGACATTCAATTAGATGATGCATCTTTTAATTATATTTCAGATAGTGTTTGTGCTGCCAACAATAGTATTTCCCCAACCATTTCTAATACGGGTGTTTTTACAGTTGATAATCAAAGTCTTGTCTTCTCTAATTCACAACTAGGCACGATTGACATTGCTTCTTCAGCCGTAGGAAACTATCTTATTTCATTTACTTCGAATGGCAATTGCCCGAACAGTTCATCACAGGCTTTTGTAATATATTCAACACCAAATGCTGAATTTGCATTTGCTAGTAATGTATTTTGTAACAACGAATCAGTTCAAGTTCCTGTCATTGCTTTGGGTTCTATTTCTGGGGTTTTTAATAGTTTTCCTAACGGTCTTCAGATTGACTCAATAACTGGTGAAGTTTTTACAAACCTAAGTTCAAATGGGTTGTATACTATTTTTAATACGCTAAATTCGTCAGCATCGTGCCCTTCAATTATTGATTCTTTTCAAATCAATATAATTGGTCCAGAAATAACTTTTCCTAGCATTGGTAATATTTGTGAAGGGTCAGAATTAATAATTTTAACCGCTCAGCCAGCTGGTGGTGCTTTTTCAGGGATAGGTGTATCGTCTAGCCTGTTTGACCCATCACAAGTTTCAGACTCGACAATAATTTATTATCAAGTTTCAGATGCATCCTGTACTTCCATTGATTCACAAACTGTGGTCATCAGACCTCTTCCAATTGTAAATATAGGTTCAGACATTGAATCTTGTTCAAACGATTTACCAATTGTATTTAATATTGGAATGCCTGCCGGTGGAACTTATTTTTATAATGGAAATGAAGTTTCAAGTTTTGATCCATCAATAAGTAATCTAGGAATAAATTCCATCACTTATTTGTATTCCGACATGTATAATTGTCAAAATTCTGACAGCATGATCATTTTTGTTAAAGAAAGTCCAACAGTTACATTCGATCCACTTTCTTCAGTTTGCGATACAATTTCAGAATTAATTTTGATGAATGGAAGTCCTAATGGTGGAATATATACAGGTCCTTCCGTAACAAATAGTGTTTTTTATCCATCAATTGCAGGACAAGGCTCACACACAATAAGTTATTCATATTCAGCAAATGGTTGTACAACAACTGTTGACCAGAATATCTTTGTAGAAGATTGTCTAGGTGTTTTTGAAATTCAAAATAATATACTTGTTTATCCTAATCCAGTGGAAAGTTATATTTCAATTAAAGAAAGGGTTGAAAAGGTTTCAATAATAACCATCGATGGAAAACAAGTGCTTTATATATTGACACCAAATTACAATAACAACGATACTCAAATTAACTTAACTCAAATTCCTTCAGGAATTTATTTTATTTCTTTTGTATTTGAAAACAAGGAATATTTATATCAGTTCATCAAAAACTGACTTCCTCGATGAAAAAATATTAAATACTGATAAAAATTCCATTTGATTTATCGTTTTCAAATAGTACAATTCCAAGGAAATTATTATCTTCGCAGACGAATGGTCTCATGGCCGAGCGGCTAGGCACCGGTCTGCAAAACCGTCTACAGCAGTTCGAATCTGCTTGAGACCTCATTAAAGCTCGAATTATTTCGAGCTTTTTTTATTCATAACACTTTGTTTAATTTAGTTTTTT
>CANGLG010000165.1 GCA_947454395.1 Flavobacteriales bacterium | reverse complement strand
TCAAGTCTTTGTCGGTAGGTTTCTTCTGTTCTAAATAATTCCCTGTTCAGAGACATATCACTTTTAATAAAACCATTATTCCGGTCAAAGTCTTCTTCTTTAACAGATATACCAGTGCTGATTTTAACTGGAACTGTTTTTAAGATTACTTGAAATACTAGTGGATAAGTACCATCCTTTTTCTGTCTGCGCTTGTCTAAAACTAAGCTTAAAGTTGCCATAGAAATTCATATTATGGCATCTAAAATTTGCAAGTGAATTTGCAAGTAAACAGCTTTTTTAGGTCAATAATGGTAGTTTTTAGATGAATTTTAGAGTTTTTAACCCAAAACTAAAATCCAACAAAAAACCCAGTAAAGCCTTAACTATACTGGGTTTTAAAGTGATCCCGTTTGGATTCGAACCAAAGACCTACTGCTTAGAAGGCAGTTGCTCTATCCAGCTGAGCTACGGGACCAAATAAATTAAAAAAGGGGGATGAAAAATCATCCCCCTTGTCGGGGCGGCAGGATTCGAACCTGCGACCTCCTGGTCCCAAACCAGGCGCGATGACCGGACTACGCTACGCCCCGAGCTAATCATCTTTTATTTCAATTATTTCTGAATCGTTTTTCAGAAATGCGAGAGCAAAGTTAATAAAATTATTTTCTCTTGCAATCTCCTATTTTCTTTTTTGTTGCGGAGGGAGCGCGATTACCTTCGGTGCTCTACACTTCGTTTCGGGTCGAACCCTTTGGTTCTCATTTCGCTACTCCTATACTTCGTTGCGGAGGGAGCGGGATTCGAACCCGCGGTACAGTTACCCGTACGTCAGTTTAGCAAACTGGTGGTTTCAGCCACTCACCCATCCCTCCTAAGTTCAATGAACGGACGCCAAAAGTATAAATTTTATTCGTTTTAAAAAGCTTTTTTTTTGAAAAAAATCGATCAATGGTATTCAAATATGCCTTTTTCGCTTTTAATGGTCACTTTCTTTGATAAAGCTTGTTCAACATGACCAATGATTTTGGCTTCAATACCAAATGATTCAGAGATTGAAATAATAGCATTTGCAATTTCTTTTGGCACATATAATTCCATACGATGCCCCATATTAAACACCTTGTACATTTCTTTCCAATCTGTCCTCGATTCATGTTGAATCATTTCAAAAAGGGGAGGAATAGGAAATAAGTTGTCTTTTACGATGTGAACATTTTCTACAAAATGTAAAACTTTCGTTTGTGCTCCTCCAGAACAATGTACCATTCCATGGATATCTTTTCTGTAGAGGTCTAAAATTCTCTTAATTACTGGCGCATATGTACGAGTAGGGGAGAGTACTAATTTCCCAGCAGTTAAAGGTGAGTTTTCAATGATGTCCAACAATTGTTTTGACCCACTGTAAACTAATTCAGAAGGTACATTTGGATCGAAACTTTCAGGGAATTCATTTGCTAAACTTTTGTCAAAAACATCATGACGAGCGCTTGTCAAGCCATTGCTACCCATTCCTCCGTTGTACTCTGACTCATAGGTTGCTTGTCCGTAGGAAGCAAGGCCAACAATTACATCGCCATCTTGAATACTATCATTTGAAATTACATCAGCACGTTTCATTCTACTTACAACTGTTGAATCAACTATGATTGTTCGTACCAAGTCTCCAACATCTGCAGTTTCTCCTCCAGTAGCGTAAATTTCCATTCCATAAGACCTTAAATCTGCTAAAAGTTCCTCGGTCCCGTTTATTATAGATGAAATAACTTCACCGGGAATCAGGTTTTTATTTCTCCCAATCGTTGAAGATAAAAGAATTGGTCCCGTTGCCCCAACGCATAATAAATCATCAATATTCATGATTAGTGCATCTTGTGCAATTCCTTTCCAAACAGATAAATCGCCAGTTTTTTTCCAATACATATAGGCGAGAGAAGATTTTGTTCCAGCTCCATCAGCATGCATGACGATGCAATAATCTTCGTCTCCTGTTAAATAATCTGGAACGATTTTGCAAAAGGCATGCGGAAAAAGACCTTTGTCAATATTTTTTATGGCATTGTGCACATCTTCTTTTCCTGCTGAAACACCTCGTAATTGGTATCGATTATCGGACATATAGTTAAATTGAGAGACAAAATTAGGAAATTGAATCTGGGTTCAATCCTGTATTTTCAAGTTCTTTTAATATTTTTTGCACGTCACCTTCAGTGGATGTAAGTTTTTCCTTGCAAATGCGAATTAATTCTGTAGCTCGTTTTACCTTTATTGCGAGGTCATCAATACTAATCTGTCCATCTTCCATTGCCAAGACAATTTGTTGAAGTTCCTCAAATGCTTCTGTATATTTTAAATCACTCATTTTTTGCTTTTGAGATTTATTACTTTATTCCTCTGCGTTTTTTTATTGCTTCGTATGCCTCTTGTATTTTTTGGAATTTTTCCATGGCGCCTTTTTGATACTCTTCACCCATTTGAGCAACTTTATCAGGGTGGTAAGCGATAGCCATTTTGCGGTATGCTTTTTTCACTTCTTCGTCTGTGGCATTTGCATCTATTCCCAAAATTTTATAATCTGAATCAACATTGCGATAAAACATATTTTTAACGCTTTCAAAATCAACGGCTGAAATCCCAAGTATGTTAGCAATTCGGTTAATAGCATTCACTTCTTCAGAAGAAACATCACCATCGGCTTTCGCTATTCCAAATAAATAATGAATGAGTTGAACTCGAACTTCGATAGGCATTCGGCTTCGAATGTCTCCACATATTTGTTGCAACGGAATTTGACCGGTGTTCAAAAAGTGCTTTAATATTTGCAAGTGCTCCTTTGTGAATCGATCTCCAAATTGCGAGTGAAAAAATGATTTAACATAATCCAATTCGACTTTTAGAACTTTTCCATCCGCATTCATGACTGAAGCAGATAGAGCCATCAACATTGTTTGAATATCGTAGCGAGATGCTTGTTGACGGTAATATTCAAAGGGATCTGAACTGGTTCTATTCGAAGAAGTGCCGTTTTTATTTGAAGATTTATCGTAAGCATCGATCAAGGATCCAATTATAAATCCTAATATCCCAACGGCTATTTTTCTAGTAAGAAAAAAGCCTCCAATACCTAAAATCCACTTATACAAAACTACTGACTTAAAAGAAAACGGGGCAAAATTGCACCGTAAAATTAGCTAATTAAGCAATATGTTCAATGTTCCTTTCAATGAAACGATTTAAGGCTTCTCCTTTCAACATTCCTTGAGCAAGAAGTGCAAGGTCCGTAAGTTGTTTTACCGTTTCTTCTCTTGTTCCTTCCTCTTTTACCAATAAATTTGAAATTTTCGGATGATTTGCATTCACAACCATGTTGTACATTTCAGGAAACGCACCATAAAATCCACCACCCATGCGCTGTTGTTCCATCATTCTTCGAATGAACTCGGGTTGTGTGATAATTATTGGAGCGTCGTCTTCACTCATGCTTTCAAATTGAATAGTAAATTTCTCTTTGTTCACTGAATTTTCGAAAACCGGTTTCAATTTTTCTTCATCTTCTTTTGATAATTTAGAAGGAATTTCATCTGTTTTCTTGATTAATTTATCCAGCGTGTCAGCGTCAACACGTGCAAAACTCACATTTTCAAGTGTTTGTTCAATTTTTTGAATCCAATGTGGCGCCAATGGACCATCAAGGTGTAAAACGTCATACCCACGATCTTTTGCTTTCTTTACAAATGAAAACTGCTCCTCCTGATTGTTGGTATATAAGAATACTACTTTATTGTCTTTATCCGTTTGAATAGCAGCCACCTTTTCTTTGTATTCCTCCAATGTAAAGTATTCATCAGCAGTGTTTTTCAAAAGTGAAAACGTTTTTGCTTTTTCAGCGAATTTATCTTCTGAAAGCATACCGTATTGAACGAAAACTTGAAGATCATTCCATTTTGCTTCGAAATCTTTACGATCTTTCTTAAACATTTCTGCTAGTTTATCCGCCACTTTTTTCGTGATGTGCGAAGAAATCTTTTTAACATTTCCATCGCTTTGCAAGTAAGATCGGGAAACATTCAATGGAATGTCCGGAGAATCGATTACACCGTGTAATAAGGTAAGAAATTCCGGAACAATTTCAGCTACGCTATCTGTTATAAATACCTGATTTGAGTATAGGTTGATTTTATTACGTTGAACTTCTACGTTCTCTTTAATTTTTGGGAAATAAAGAATTCCTGTCAAATTGAATGGGTAATCAACATTCAAATGGATGTGAAACAATGGTTCCTCGAAAGTCATCGGGTACAATTCTCGATAGAAGTTCTTGTAATCTTCATCGTTTAAATCGACAGGTGCTTTTGTCCAAGCAGGATTTGTGTTGTTGATTTGATTCGGAACTTCAATCGCTATGCGTTTTACTTTTCCATTTTCGTCTTTTTCTCCTTCAGGTGAATCGATGTATTCTGTCTTGTTTCCAAAGAAAACGGGAATAGGTAGGAATTTACAGTATTTATTTAAAATGTCAGAAACTCTTGCTTTTTCTAAAAATTCTTTGGATTCTTCTGCGATGTAAAGAACAATGTCTGTTCCACGAAAATCTTTTTCGATTTCTGTTATTGTATATTCTGGCGAACCGTTGCTTTCCCATTGAACTGCTTGTGAACCTTCATGTCTCGAAAGTGTTCTGATTTGAACTTTTTCAGCAACCATGAATCCGGAGTAAAACCCAAGACCGAAATGGCCAATGATTTGTTCGGCTCCTTCTTTTCCTTTGTATTGTTGCACAAATTCTTCGGCACCTGAAAATGCAATCTGATTTATGTATTTGTCGATTTCATCCGCAGTCATTCCAATCCCGCGATCGCGAATGGTTAAGGTTTTTGCCTCAGAATCCAAAATAACTTCCACTTTTAAATCACCCAATTCACCTTTGAATTCACCATTGGATGAAAGAACTTTCAACTTTTGTGATGCATCAACCGCATTTGAAACCAATTCTCGTAAAAAGATTTCATGATCGGAGTATAAAAACTTTTTGATAATTGGAAAGATGTTTTCCGTTTGTACGTTAATTTGACCTGTTCTCATAATTTATTCTTTTGATGCTGCAACTTGTCAACTCTTATGCCATTGGATAGATTCTGACAGAATGTCGCATTTAGGTAATTCTTTTTGACGATTTGACGATTTTTTTACAGTTAAAAAGCTATTTTTGCGATGCATGCACGTGTTTCATTATTTATTGCCCATTTTTTTTATCGTCCTTATTTTATGGCTGAT
>CANGLG010000164.1 GCA_947454395.1 Flavobacteriales bacterium | reverse complement strand
CTTTCAAAGCATAATTTTTAAACTCATTGTATTCTGCTTCTGAAAGTTTAAATTCTGCTGCCGTCGGAATAGAATTGTGTTTCGCAGCAAATTCCGTAGCGTAATTGAAAATGAGGTTTTTCACTAATAACATGGCTGACAAGCGACTCAAATCTTCCAATTCTATCTTCAAGTCCGGTTCAATTCCTCTTCCATCGATTACTTCTCTTCCGTTTCTAGTTTTAAATGTTTTCAATAGTGAATCTGCTATTTCTTTTGGTTTTGCACCACTATCTTTGTCGTAATATTCCAATCGCTGAACGCATCTTCCGGAGGGCGTGTAATACTTTGCAATGGTCAGTTTCATTTTGGAACCGTATTTTAAATCGTACGTACGTTGTACCAATCCTTTTCCATAACTGGTTTGTCCAATAATTACTGCACGGTCTAAGTCTTGTAAACTTCCCGCCACAATTTCACTTGCTGAAGCAGAACCACCGTCCACTAACACAGCCAATGGAATCTCAGTATCGATGGATTCATCCAATGTCGTGTAAACTCTGTTTTCCTCTTTCACTCTTCCTTTCGTAGTTACAACAACCGTATTTTTAGGAACGAAAAAATTCACGATTTTCACCGCTTCAATAAGTAACCCTCCACCATTATCGCGTAAGTCAAGCACCATTTTTTTCATGCCGTCTTTTTTCAATTTTTCGATGGCTGATTTAACGTCTGCAGCTGCTGTTTGCGTGAAAGAATTTAGTTTCACGTAACCCGTTTCGTTATCAATCATTCCAAAATAAGGAACGTCTGGAATTTTTATTTCATCGCGGGTAATAGAAATTGTTTTTTTACCTTCATTCAATCGTTCTACTTCCACTTTAATGCTCGTTCCTTTCGGACCTTTCAAAGCAGAAGAAACATCATCGGAAGATTTTTTATGCATTGGTTTCCCATCAATGGAAATGATTTTATCGCCCGCTTTTAATCCACTTTTTTCAGCTGGATTTCCTTCATAAGGCTCAGCAATGTAGGTGTCATCTCCCATTCTTCGGATCAATGCACCAATTCCACCGTATTGACCGGTTGTCATCAAGCGATAATCCTCAATGTTTGATTCATGATAATAAACAGTGTATGGATCCAGTTCTTTCAACATGGCATCGATGGAAGTTTTGGAAAGTTTTCCAATTTGTGGCTCATCCACGAAATACAAATCCAGGTGTTCATACACTTGGTCCATAATTTCAAGGCCTTTTAATACCTCAAATCCATTTGATTGTGCCTGAACTTGTTGAAAAACAAACAAGGCAAGCAGTGACAGCGCGATTCCGAATTGCTTCATAAATAATCTTATTGTTTTAGTTTCGAGGACAACATTTGGAGTGCCTTCACCAATTTTTGTTCCATCTCAACGAAAGTAGTAAGTTGATTGTAATTATAAACTACGGAAAGTACAATTTTATTATTGTCCGGTTGTTGACGATTTTGTATTAAGTCTTTATTTTTCCTTAAAATTTCACGGATACAACGTTTCACATAGTTTCTGTCGTGTGCTTTTTTGAATTGTCTTTTTGGAACTGAAATCAACACTTGAAATGGAGTTTCAAATGGAAATGAACCTTGCAAATAGGAAATTGAAAATGGGAAATTACGGTAGCGTTTTCCTTCCTGAAATAGTTTGTCTATCAAGATTTTACTACACAATTTGTATTCCTTACCAAAGGATTGATCCATTTGAAAAATTGAAGCAATTAAATCTGAGCAGATTGAAATAACTCAACTAATTTGTATCGAAAATCAGTCAGTTTTTTTAATTCTGTCGCATCGGAATAAGTACCGTCAAATGTCTGTAATAACTCGCAATACAACTGTTTCATCTCATTGAATCGTGAATGCGATGCCAATTTCTTAAAAACAGTGCCAGACAAAAAACCCGGTTTTTCACCCAAAACAAGTTTAGTCATTGCATTTACAATCTCATCCGATAATTCTAGAAGTTCTTTTTCGTCCATAATTCCAAAGTTAATGTTTTTCAGGAAGTGATAAATTTGTTAAGATGAAAGTAAGTATTTAAAATACTAAGTTATAACATCCGACATATTTCACTCCACTCTTTTCAACATTTAACTTTCAACTTAAAAGTATTTATGTGAGCCATCGCAATTCGGCATTCTTTTGGAATGACCGCAAACACAATCTGTAATCCCTTTTCCATTCAAAATTCGAGCTGTGTATTTTTCAATTCGCGTCAATCGTGTTTTAGGTTGTTGGGCTTGCGAAAAATGAAGCAGATACGCTCTTTGTCTTCCAGGAGTAAGTGATTCAAACGCCGTTTTAAATGTTGGATCTTCTTCAAACTTTTGTTTCAGTTCGTCAACAACAACAAAATCTTCCGTTTTTTTATGTTCGATTTTTATACCTGCTTTTTCAACTTCAATCGCTTCAAAAATATATGCCATAAGTTGAGGCTTTATCGCTTCAATTTCAGCGGTATTGGTAAAACGGATCTGTCGGCCTGATTGCACGTTTTCTGTTTGTTGAAACAAAATCCCATCTTCGTCTTTAAGCAAGGCACCTTTCATAAAAAGCAAAGCACAGTAATCTTTAAACGCATGTATTAAAACCACATTTGCATTGTGAAAAGTATAGCAAGGAACACGCCATTTCAATTCTTCCTCCAGCGGACAATCCAATGCAATTTCTCTCAGGAGAACTATTTCATCCTGCCATTTTTTAGCATTTTCAAAATAAGGGTCAACTTTGGGATTTCGTTGATTCATCGAGGTACTTTTATAGGCCTCGAAATTAGGAATAATTTTTTCTTTTTATTTCCCAAAGAATCATGCTGATAACAAAATGTACTCCATTGAAAATCTAAAACTTAAATTATCTTTAGTTTTTGAACCATTTTTAGAAACAACTGTAATCAAAATAAAACTTTAAAACATGAGAAAAGTATTATTTGTAATTAGCGTACAACTGTGTATGTCATTTTTAAGTTTCGGACAGCAAATTCTGGAGGAAAAGCCGTTCATAGAAGTAACCGGAACGCATGAAATGGAAATTATTCCAGATGAAATTTTTATCGCAATTCATATTCGCGAACGCATGGTTGATAAAGAAAAAATCACAGTGGAAGTACAGGAAACGAAGTTGATTAATGCCCTAAAAAGTGCAGCAATAAATGTGAACGATCTGTCCTTAACAAACACAATGGCAAATTACGTTCGCGTTGATTGGAAAAGAAAGGATTTGATTGCAGAAAAGAATTACTTGTTGAAGGTAGCGGATGCAGTTACGGTTGGGAAAGTTTTTCAAGAATTGGATAAGTTAGACATTCGAGATGCTCGAATCGACCATGTGGACCATTCTAAAATGCAAGAATTCAGAAAAGAAGCCAGAATTAAAGCCATCAAAGCAGCAAAAGAAAAAGCGGATTATTTGTTGAATGCAATCGGAGAGCAAACCGGAAAACCTTTAATAGTAAAGGAGAACAACGACTATATCCAATTTGAAAATACCAATGTAAACACCAGAGGCAACTTTTTATCCAATAGTTACGAAAGTAATTATGATAAACTTTCAGGTGGCGAACGGGATATTCAATTTGAAAAAATCACGTTACACATGAGCGTTTACGTGAAGTTTGAGATAAAATAAACTTATTTTTCATTTTCTTCTTTATTTGATTCATTTTCTGAAACAAACCAAGAAGCAATGAAAGCTGTAAATGTTCCAAATAATCCAACGCCAGCAGTCATCAAAATAGCGGCAATAATTCTTCCCTCTGTTGTAACTGGAAATTTATCTCCGTAGCCAACTGTTGTTACTGTTACATAAGCCCACCATATGGCGTCTTCAGCAGTTTTAATATTACTGTTTGGGTCATTTTCAACTTGTAAAATCCCTATAGCTGAAAATATTACAAGTAAAATAGCTATGACAGCCATTGAAGTAAAGGTACCTTCTACCTTATTTGCAAAGATATGGTTTACCAGACGTTGAGTAGATCTAAATGCCCTCACAACTCTAAGCAATCTTATTAAACGAATGACCCTGCCAGCTCTTAAAAAGCCGATTATTGGTATACTTGAAAGTAAATCGATCCAACCCCAACGCATAAAAACCCATTTATTTTCTGCTTTGAAAAAGCGGACAAAAAACTCAATAAGAAAAATAAAACAAATCGCGTTATCAATATAAATTAGAAGTTGTCTCGTTTCTTTAGGTAGTTCAAAAAGTGAGTCTATAACTAAAGCACCTAAAATATAGAATGTTAATAGGATTACAATTATATTCAATATACCAAATTTATTTTCTGATTTCTTTGTCATTTTGTAAAACTAATAATTTCAATTTCACAAATTTAATGTAGATTTAAAACAATTCTTTTTAAGAAACATAACTCTCACTCTGAAATATCCGTTTTCTAATCTTCTATCTGTTAGGCTACTTTCCTGCAAATCTCAATCCCTATCAACAAATACTAATTATACTAGAAAAAGGTAAAATTGGCTTCGACAAAAAGATTCGATTTTATGAATAAAATCAATCTCTTAAAATAGTATAGTCTGCCAAAACCCAAAAAAACTGTAATTTCGCAGCCATTCATGGAATTAACGCCTTTCCTGAAATTATTTGGCAAACTTGCCCCAATAGACCAAACTGCATCCGCTTTGAGTCAGGAGAAGGTGCGTGTCCATTGGAAAGGGTTGGTTGGGTCGTCCAAAAGCATTTCTGCTGCTTGTGTGGCTCAACAAGTTCCCGGACACCATGTTTTTATTCTTAACGATAAAGAAGAAGCTGCCTATTTTCTAAATGATTTGGAAAGTCTTTTTCCTGAAGATAAACGCATACTGTTTTATCCTGCATCGTATCGCGTGCCTTACCAATTGGAAGAAACAGACAATGCAAATGTAGTGACTCGTGCTGAGGTTTTGGAACGTATTGCCAATGGCTCCAATGCATGGGTGGTGACCTATCCGGAAGCTTTGTTTGAAAAGGTTCCGACCAAAAAGAAGCTTGTCGAAAACACCTTGCGCGTAGAAGTCGGAAAATCCTATTCCATCGATTTCATCAATGAACTTTTATTGGAATATCATTTTGATCGGGTTGATTTTGTTTATGAACCAGGACAATTTTCCATTCGTGGGGGAATTGTCGACGTGTATTCGTATGCTAATGATTTGCCCTTTCGAATCGAGTTTTTTGGGGATGAGGTGGAAACCATTCGGACTTTTGATGCGGCGACGCAACTTTCAGTAAAAACGCATTCATTTTTTAACG
>CANGLG010000163.1 GCA_947454395.1 Flavobacteriales bacterium | reverse complement strand
GAACCAATAATCGTTGGATTACCAAATATAATAATGGAATTTTTCAAGATAAGTTAAAAGGAAGCGAAACTTCTCTTTTACCTTTTTCAATGCGTATTTGCTATGGTTACCGGCATTATTTTGGTTATAATTGGGGTATTATGGGAGAAGTGGGAATTGGAGGACCCTTATTGTCTTTTGGAGTATCATACAAGATGTAATTTAAGTTATTGTATTTTTAATGGGCGAAAATTATTTCGCCCATTTTTTTGTACTGAAAATTAAAAAAAAACAGTAACAAAAAAAAGAGGAACATTTCTGCTCCTCTTCAATTGCTATATCAAAAGAGATTTTAGTATCTGTAATGTTCAGCTTTAAATGGACCTTCAACAGCGACTCCAATATAATCTGCTTGGTCTTTAGATAATGTTTCTAATTCCACTCCAATTTTCGCCAAATGCAAACGAGCAACTTTTTCATCTAAATGTTTTGGTAACATGTAAACATCATTGTCATAGCTCGCTGAATTTTGCCACAACTCTAACTGAGCCAACGTTTGGTTCGTGAATGAATTAGACATTACAAATGAAGGATGTCCAGTTGCACAACCTAAATTTACTAAGCGACCTTCAGCCAAAATGATAATTTCATTTCCGTTTACATTGTAAATATCTACTTGAGGTTTTACAGTGTATTTTGTTGAACCATAGTTTCCATTCAACCAAGCCATATCGATTTCATTATCGAAATGTCCAATGTTGCAAACAATAGCTTTGTCTTTCATTTTTTCGAAATGACGACCTACAACAATATTCTTGTTACCTGTAGTAGTAACAATGATGTCTCCAAGATGAACAACTGAATCTAAGCGTTTTACTTCAAAACCATCCATTGCAGCTTGTAAAGCACAAATTGGATCGATTTCAGTTACAATCACTCTAGATCCTGCACCTCTCAATGAAGCAGCAGAACCTTTTCCAACATCACCATATCCACAAACAACAGCTACTTTACCAGCCATCATAACGTCAGTTGCACGACGAATTGAGTCAACTAAAGATTCTTTACAACCATATTTGTTGTCAAATTTTGATTTTGTAACTGAATCGTTAACGTTGATTGCAGGCATAACCAAAGTTCCATTTTTCTTGCGTTCATATAAACGGTGAACTCCAGTTGTAGTTTCTTCTGAAAGACCTTTAATGTCTTTTGTTAATTCAGGGAAACGATCGAAAACCATGTTTGTTAAATCACCTCCATCATCTAAAATCATATTCAATGGTTTACCATCTTTAAATGCAAATAATGTTTGCTCAATACACCAATCAAATTCTTCCTCATTCATACCTTTCCAAGCATAAACGGGAATTCCTGCTGCTGCAATAGCTGCCGCTGCATGATCTTGCGTTGAGAAAATGTTACATGATGACCAAGTAACTTCAGCACCTAAATCAACTAATGTTTCAATTAAAACTGCAGTTTGAATCGTCATGTGTAAGCATCCTGCGATTCTTGCACCTGCCAGTGGTTTAGAAGCACCATACTCTTCTCTCAAGGACATAAGTCCTGGCATTTCAGCTTCCGCTAATTTAATTTCTTTTCTTCCCCAATCAGCAAGACTGATGTCTTTAACTTTGTAGGATACTTTCTCGGTTGTATTACTCATTTTGTTTATTTTCTATTTTAAGGTTGCAAATTTACGAAACTTCAAATCAACTACAAAAAGTTATTTTTTCTGAAATAATAATATCTGTGATTCTTGTTTACTTTATTCTTTTAACATTCTAAATTTTACATTTTTAGTTTATTAATTTCAACTTTTAACTCTAAAGTCGTTCGCGAATTAATTTTTCTAATCCACTAATAAATTCAGGATGATTGTTTGAACTTGGGACCAATTGAACTTTTTCACCACCATGTTCCTCAAAAATTTCTTGGTATTCAGATCCAATTTCAATAATTGTTTCCAAGCAATCAGCAACAAATGCCGGACTGAAAACCAATAATTTCTTTGCTCCATTTTTCGCTTGTTCTTCCACAATTTTGTCTGAAAATGGAGTCAACCATTTCTTGTCCAAACGCGACTGAAAACAAACGGTGTATTTACTTTCCGGAATGTTTAGTTTGCTAGCAATTAATCTCGTTGTAGCGAAACTTGTTGCTTTGTAGCAGAATTTATTTTTTTCGTTAATTTCCGTTTCACAGGGTTGATCAGCACATAAATCAGTGTCCTCATAGACTTTATCTACTTGTCGCTCTGGTAAACCATGATAAGAAAACAATACATGATCATAGTCGTCCAAATTAAATTGTTTGGCGCGATCTACAATTGAATTAATATAGCCTTCATTGTCCCAAAATTGACTAACAATTTTAATTTCAGGAATAACCCACCATTTACGAATTATATTCATTGTCTTTTCAATTGCTGAGCCACTTGAAGCGCTTGCATATTGTGGGAAAAGCGGTAGAATAATGATTTGATCATAATTTTCTTTGTGCATTCTTTCTAAAACTGAATCCAGCGAGGGACTTTGGTAGCGCATGGCTAATTCAATAGTAATATTCTGTCCTTTAAAAATTTCCTTCAGTTTATTTTGAACATTTACAGAATGTGTTATTAACGGGGAAACACCTTTTCCAAATTCCCAAAGTTCCTTGTAGATTTTTGCAGATTTGGGCGCGCGAAAAGGAACAATAATTCCATTCACTAATATTTTTCTAGCTAACCAAGGAATATCAATTACTCGTGGGTCATTTAAAAATTCAGATAAATATTTTCTAACATCACTAGTTTTCGGACTGTCCGGAGTTCCCAATTGTATTAATAAGACGCCTGTTTTTTTCATGTTTAAATTCAAATGCTGTAAAATCGAAACAATTAGTTTCCTTGAAAGTTCAAAGTTAGCAGATATCTGCAGAAGTACAAGAAAAGAAATCATTCAAATAACGGTCATCTTTCATTAACTTTGCGCGGTGTTATCGACGGATTTATTATTTACTATTCAATCGGATTCTGACTTTGAGAAAGCAGCAATTGAAATTTTTCATTTTCAAAAGGAAAATTGTAAAATCTATGGTGATTACGTTCGATTATTGAACAAAGAAAATCCTAGTTCAATAAAAGAGATTCCATTTTTACCGATTCAATTTTTCAAGTCGCACGAAGTACTTTCAAAAAAGAATACAGGAAATGAAACCTTGTTTTTAAGCAGCGGAACAGGCTCTGAAGGAAGAAGTAAACATTTCGTTTCAGATATTTCTGTCTATGAAAAATCTTTTTCAAAGGCATATAATTTACTTTTTGGTGATGTGAAAAATCAGGTCATACTTGCATTGCTGCCCAATTACATGGAGCAAGGAAATTCAAGTTTGGTATACATGGTTAAAGAATTAATTGAAGCAACGGAAAATATTTTGTCCAGTTTTCTATTGAATGATTTAACTCAAGTTTCAAAGCGTTACAACGAAGCCTTACTTTCTGGAAAAGAAGTTGTGGTTTTCGGAGTTTCCTATGCTTTACTTGATTTGGCCGAAGAAAAAATTGATTTAAGTAAAGCCAGAATCATTGAAACCGGCGGAATGAAAGGAAGAAGAAAAGAACTTTCAAAAGTAGAACTTCATCAGAAAATAAAATTCGGATTGGGAGTTGAATATGTTTCCTCCGAATATGGTATGACAGAGTTGTTATCCCAAGCATATAGCAGAAAGGATGGCGTATTTATAACCCCACCATGGATGAAAATACTTTTTTCTGATGTTTACGATCCATTTACGATTGTTTCTGGAGAATCATCCTCGGTAATAAATGTAATTGACTTGGCCAACATCAACAGCTGTTCATTTATCCAAACGCAAGATTTAGGGAGAAAATCAGAAAATGGATTTGTTTTGGATGGTCGTGTTGACTTGTCGGATATAAGGGGGTGTAATTTGATGGTTGAATAGATTTTCAATGTAAAGTTTACTATATTTGATAAACGAAAAAATGGCGACACAAACAATATTAATTCTTTCAATCATTGGATTTTGTGCCGGAATGTTGAGTGGTTTTGTTGGAGTTGGGGGAGGAGTAATTATTGTTCCGGGATTGGTTTTCTTTTTAGGGTTATCCCAACATCAAGCACAAGGAACCAGCTTATTTGTTTTGATGATGCCAGTTGTTTCCCTTGCAGTGATTAATTATTGGAAAGCAGGAAACGTAAATTGGAAGTTCGGATTAATTATCGCACTAACATTTATCTTGGGAGGATTCTTTGGATCTAAATTATCATTGAAAATATCTCCTGGAATTGTAAAATTAGTTTTCGGAATTTTTATGGCCTATGTCTCTTTTAAATTAATTGTTTCCGGTTACACTTCAATTTCCTCCAATGAATCCTGAAAAATTAGATTATTTAAAGCGAAAAATAGATTCGATTTTTGAAAAGGTAAAAGCATACCGAGAGCATTTGCATCAATATCCTGAATTATCTTTTCAGGAATACAATACAATGGAATATGTTGCTGCTAAATTGCATGATTTAAGAATTCCATTTGAGAAAAATGTTGCCGGTACGGGCGTTGTTGGAATTATAAAAGGAACGCATCATACAGAAAACATGACTTGTGTAGGGTTGCGAGCTGATTTAGATGCATTACCAATAAAAGAAGAAAATGAAGTTAGTTACAAATCAAAAGTTGATGGGGTAATGCATGCTTGTGGTCACGATGTCCATACATCTGTTTTACTTGGAGCAGCTGAGATATTATATGAAATTAGAGATGAATTAAGTCAACCTGTTAAATTAATTTTTCAACCAGGCGAAGAAATGAATCCTGGGGGAGCCAGTTTAATGATTGAAGCTGGAGTTCTTGAAAATCCAACTGTCGAAAAAATGTTTGGGTTGCACGTTTTTCCGGATTTTCCTTCAGGATGGATTGGATTAAAAGCAGGGCTATATATGGCTTCGAGTGACGAAATTCATGTGTCAATTCAAGGTGTTGGCGGTCATGGTGCTTTACCGGAAAAATGCGTTAATCCTTTAATGATGGGAGCAGAGTTTGTGTTGGAAGCCCAAAAATTAATCCATGAAAAATGCCCCGAGGATATTCCTGTTGTTTTAAGTTTTGGAAGGTTTGAATCATTGGGTTCAACAAATGTAATCCCTTCAAATGCAGAAATAAAAGGTACTTTTAGAACAATGAATGAGGAGTGGCGTTCAGAAGCACACGAGTTATTGCATTATCTTTCCCAAGCAATTGGAAAGTACTACGGTGGTCAAATTGATTTAAAAATTTCCAAAGGATACCCATTTCTTGTGAATGATGAAAAGTTGACAGTAGAGATGCAAAT
>CANGLG010000162.1 GCA_947454395.1 Flavobacteriales bacterium | reverse complement strand
TAAAAAAATGGAATTTCACTGAAATATTTCTTTGCTCATTCTTATTTATTTGGATATTTTTTTCCTTGGTCGAAGCGAAAAATAATGGGTTTTCAAGTGATGCAATTTTTTACATTCGTTCATTAGTTATGCAGTTTTCTGTAGCAACCATTCTTATTGGTAATTTTTACAAAATCGGCAAGCAAGATTTCAACAAAATATTAGTGACCGGATTGCGATGTTTTTTATTTATTCTCCTATTTTCTGGAATTATTGAATTTATTACCGGAATTCACTTTGCAGGTAATAAAACAAGTGAATTATTGGATTTGCCTGTCGGAAATACCTTTTATGCACCAATGTTCATTTACGACAATCAAAACGACTTTCTTACCTATTTGATTTTACTTTTTCTGTTAATGAAATTGATTGATCAGAAATTTAGAAATAACCTTTTCTTACAACTAACAATTGCTTTGGTTACTTACTTTTTTTCCATTTATGCTGATTCTAATTTTGCAAAAATCATCAGTGGTGGCGCAATTCTCTTTATTTTGTTTGAAATTATTAAAGCTAATTTCAAAAAGGATTTTTTAAAATCCTCTCTCCCTTATCTTGTAGTTGTATTTTTCTTAATTGTTACAGTTATCTCAAATCGCCTCTTTTTTGGTCCAAAATATCAAAATGGAGCAAATTATCGTTTAAATGGGATTTCATTAATTGAAGAGAAAAACAACAAGCTAAAAGTTGTTTCTGCCAAAGAATCGTTAACAAAAACAAAGCAAGAAAAAGTCATTCAATACTTGGATTCTGTGAATACCAAAAGTCCGGAAGGTTCCTCAAATATTCGAAAGAATCTAATTTACAATGGTATTGACTTTATTAAATCAGCACCAATACTTGGAATTGGACCGGGTGGATTTGCAAACAAACTAAAACATAAAAAACAAAAATACTACGTTAATACGCAAATTTCCCCTCATAATTTTCCAATTGAAATCATCAGTCAATCAGGAATTTTTGGTTGGATCTATTTTGCTTTTTTGGCTTACTTGCTTTTTCAGTTTCTAATTTTATACCGAAACCTTTCATTCCAAATTAAAACAGCTTTACTTATTTTAGTGCTTGCTTTACCCTTAATTTGGATGATGCCATCGGCTTTCCTTTACCTCAATATTCACTGGCTATTTTTACCTTTGTTGTTAATACAACTAAAACAAGTTCAGGAAAAACCAAATTTGGATGACATCAAGCAATAAAGTTTACTACCGAAATTTCCTGACGATGTTATCTGGCAATACAATGAGTCAGGTTATCCCATTTATAATTGCGCCGATTCTTTCACGAACTTTTTCCAGAGAAGAGTTTGCTGTTCTTGCCAATTTCATGGCTATTGTAGGTGTAATTGGCATCATTTCAACCGGAAGGCTCGAACTGGCAGTTCCTATACCAAATGAACATAAAAAAGCACAAGAAATAGCATTTACTGGATTCTTAATCACTTTGGGATTGGGATTCTTAAGTTTACTCATCCCTCTTTTAGCCTATCAAATAGGTCAAATGTACCATGATGATAAATTACCAAATTATTTATGGATGGTACCACTTTCAGTAATTAGTTTTGGTTTGCTTGGTTTAACAAATAATTGGAATTTACGTCACGAACGTTTTCATTTATTGTCTGTTGGAAAAATTACTCAATCTATTGTAAATAATGGTCTAGCAGCACTTCTCGGCTATATCGGTTGGGGCATAAATGGATTAATTATTTCTTGGCTACTTTCACAATACGTAAATATTTTCATTCTGCTTATTGGCGTAAATCGGAAAGTAAAATACAAGGATTTTGGAGTAATTACGCTCAAAACAACTTTGAAAGAGTACAAAGATTTTCCATTAATCAATTCGCTACATGCGTTTTCAGACATTTTTATTACTCAATTTCTTTTATACTGGATTATTTCCACCTATTTTGGCTTAACAGAATTGGGACTTTTCGCAATGATGAATAAATACATCAAAGCACCAATTGTACTAATTTCCAGTTCCGTTTCACAACTCTTTTATGTTGAAGCAGGAAAAGCAATTAATAATAAAAAGTCTTTGTTTCCAATTATTAAGAAAACTGTTCGCACTTCAGTACTTTTCGCTATTCCATTTACAATCATTTTAGTTTCCATGGGACCTTGGATTTTCAAATGGTACCTCGGAGAAAAATGGGAGGTTGCAGGAGAATATGCACAATGCCTTGCACCTATGTTGTTTTTATATTTTGTGCTTTCTCCGATTTCAGGGTTACCAATTTTATTAAACAAACAAAAACAAGCGTTTATCTTTAGTTTAATCGGCTATTCTTTCACTATTTTGATATTGTTTGCGGCTATTTGGTTTAAAATGACATTCAACTCTGCACTTTGGTTGTATGGTGGAGCATTTACAATGTTCTATTTGGCGACTTTGTTTTGGTATTTTTCAATGATAAAAAAACGCAATGAGAGTTTTAGTTAACGGGTTACCACTATTTGCAAAGCGTTTCACTGACGAACTTAAAAAGTATGATACAAAATCGAATTATATTTTTTTAGATACCTACAACTCAAAATGGAAGCAGGTACTTTTTTTCCTCTACCTGCCTTTTTCGGATTGTGTTATTTCAATGAATGGCGTAACAGATAATAGTGGTAGTTTGAATCTCGTTTTGAAATGGAAGAAAAAGCTTATTTTGCAATGGATGGGAACCGATGCCTTACTTGCCATGGAGCGATTTAAAAACAATACCATTGAACGCAAATACATTGATTATGCCCATAATTTCGTGGATTCAGAATGGTTGATGGATGAAGTGAAAAGCCTTGAAGTTCCGGTTGAATACTTGCATTTTAAATCTGTCAAAGTACATCCAAATGAAAATAAATATGATAAAATTTCAGTGATAAGTTATGTTGCTGATACGCGCCAAGAATTTTATGGCATGCAACAAATTGCAGAAATTGCCAGGACTTTTCCCAACATTGAATTTCATTTGTATGGTTTGACTTGTTCGGAATTTCCAACAACTCCAAATATTCATTTTTATGGATGGGTTAAACCTGAAGAGTTTGCTGAACGATTAAAATCAACTCCAATTTTTCTTCGTTTAACTGAACATGACGGGTTCTCGGTTTCAGTGATTGAAGCACTTGGTTTCGGGTGTGAGGTAATTATGTCTCTTCCATTTGAATTCACACATTTGGCCAAAAACTCAAATGAAGCTATTACAATAATGAATTATGTGATTTCAAAAATTGAAAAACGGGGAATGAAACCGAATCATGAAATGATTGAAATTGTTAAATTGCGTTATAATCCAGAAAAATTAGCTTCAAACTACATTCAAAAACTAAAAGAAGTTGTCGGAAAATAAACATATCGCCCTTATTACTACTTGGTTTCCACCTCAACAAAGTGTTGCAACAAACAGAATGCTAGCATTTGCTGATTTTTTAAGTTTGGAGTTAAATGTTTCCGTTTTCGCTTTGATGCAAAATGAAAAATCTATCAAATGGAACAAAAATGTACGGGTATATTACAGCGCTTCTAATAAAATCCTTGAACGATTAAAAGACAAACAATCGGACGGACCATTTAAACATAAATTAAAAGTTGGGACACGAATTTTACTTTCAAAATTCATAAAAAACCCACTTGCGAAATGGCAAAAATCAAGCTTTGAAAAACTCAAGGAAATTCATCTTCAACATCCATTTGATTGCATTATCAGCTCGTTTAGTCCACAAGAAGCTCATTTGGTCGCGATTGATTTTAAAAAAGAATTTCCAAATGTTCCTTGGATCGCAGACATGCGGGATGAAATGTCAGCAAATCCATATATTGATTCGAAAACAAAAAAAATTCTCATAAACATTGAAGAAGAAGTCAATAAATATGCAAACGCCCTTACAAGTGTGAGTGAACCGATATTGTCTGATTTTCAAAAATCAATGCCGAAAATTAAAATCTTTGAAGAAATAAGAAACGGTTACAACCACGATTTCAAAAGAGTAAAAAATAAGACTGACCGTAATTCAGTTTTTACATTAGGTTATTTTGGTACCTTTTACGGTAAGAGGAAACCCAATATTTTGATGGAAGCATTAAAACAATTGACAATTGAAAATACTTCGTTTGATTTTAAATTCGAAATCATTGGTGCCCATCAAAATTTTAGTATTCCCACTGAAATATCAAGTAAAGTGAACATTTCAGAACCGCTTGATTATCATGATGCAATAGAAAAAATGGCATCATTTGACGGAAATATTCAAATTCATCCAAAAAGCAAACAAAAAGGTATTTTCACTGGTAAATTATTTGACTACATTTCAGTTCAGAAACCTGTATTGGCATTTATTGACAAGGGAGACGTTGCAGCCAAGCTTATCGATGAATTTGAATGTGGTTATGTGGCAGAATTTTCAGATTTAGAAGAAAGCAAAAAAATTCTATTAGAAGCATGGGAAGACTGGAAAGTCAATAAGATTAAATTTGCAAACGATGAGCAGGTTGAATCTTTACATCGAAAAAAACAAGTAGAAAAATTGGCAAAACTAATTTCCAAAGTGACTTTATGAAAATATTGCAAGTTGGTCCAAATTCCGTTCATGTATCATCATTTGTTTCTGCCATTATTTCGGAACAAAATGAACTTTTTTTACTCTCTGAAGAAAGCTGTGATTTTGAAGGAATTAAAAAAAATTATGTTGTTTCCTTCAGAACAATAAATCCAATTAAAATTGTAAGAAATAACTTTAAAATAAAACAAATACTAAACGAAATCCAACCAGATTTCATTCACATTCATCAAGTAAATCGACTTGCTTTTTTTGTTTCGATAATTGCCAGAAAATTAAACATTCGTGTCGTGACAACTGCCTGGGGAAGCGATGTGCTTTTAGTGCCAAAAAAGAACCTGATTTATCGTTTTTTAGTTAAAAAATCATTACAAAACTCAAATGTAGTTTCGGCCGATTCTAACGATATGATTGATGCAATGAAAAACTTATTTCCAGTTGGTGATTATCGACTTTTACAATATGGAATCGATCCAATTGAATCAGCTGAAAAAGAAAACATTGTTTATTCAAATAGATTACACGAACCACTTTATCGCATTTCGCAAGTCATAAATTATTTTGCAGAGTTTATTAAATCTAACCCGAACTGGATACTGGTAATTGCCGGAACAGGAAGTGAAACCGAAAATTTGCAAAAGCATACATCTGAATTAAAGTTAGATTCAAAAATAAAGTTTGTTGGATGGCAGAAAAGAGATGAAAACCGAGCTTGGTATGCAAAATCACGCATTTACATTTCGATTCCCGAAAGTGATGGAAC
>CANGLG010000161.1 GCA_947454395.1 Flavobacteriales bacterium | reverse complement strand
TATCAACCAATTTAGAATGAAAAAGCCAAAAGCAATAAATATAACAATTGCCCCAAAGGCAAAAATTAAGTTTTGAAATAGTTCGTCTGTTATTTTAGTGTTTTTAGCAATTGTAATTCGAAATACTTCTTTGTCTTTTTTTATGTGAGAGATAAGCAACTTACATCCGACTTCTTCAAATTCGTATTTGTCAAATAATGTTGTGTCTTTGTAAAAATCAGGAATATAATTTCCTTTAACCTTTTCCACTTTTATAAATCCATCGGTATTGAAAATAACTTTTTCTGGATTTAAGGAACGCTTAATATTTCTTATTTCATAAGCTTTGTCTAGATTCATTCTTTCTGTCAATTCATCATTCAGTTCGTTTTTTATGAAATAAAAAGAAAATGAACCGGCAATAAGAATTAGCGATATACTTATCAATAAATAATACCAAAGAGTTTTTGTTATTAATTTCATTGTTCACTATTGAATTTATAACCTATTCCATAAATCGTTTGTATGTAATCTCGACAATTTTTTTCAAGAATTTTTTTTCGAAGGTTTCTCATATGAACATAGATGAAATCATGATTATTCCATTGATCACTATCATCGCCCCATAAATGTTCTGCAATCGTATTTTTAGAAACAACTCTATTTTTGTTAACGATAAAAAAAAGTAACAAATCATATTCTTTTCCTGTCAAATTTATTGGTTCCTTGTTGATGAGTACAGTCCGCTCATCCGGCAAAATTTTTATTTCATTCAATTCGATTGTATTCATTCCTTTGAAATTTTTTCGCCTAAGCAAAGCTCGAATTCTTGAATTTAATTCAGCTAAATCAAAGGGTTTTGCTAAATAATCATCAGCACCCAAATCAAGCCCAATGATTTTATCTTCAATTGAATTTTTTGCAGAAATAATAATTATGCCACTTTCAGATTGTTCTTGTTTTAAATGTTTTATTATTTCCAATCCATTTCCAAATGGAAGAGTAATGTCAATTAATATGCAATCGTAGTTATAATCTGAAATTTTGAAGACTGCATCTTTGAAGTTGGGTGCTGTTTCTACTATATGCCCTTCATTTTTCAGAAATGATTTGATTGAATTTAACAATTCGATTTCGTCTTCAATGAGTAAAATTTTCATGAAGTGAAATTATTCATTAATTCTTAAGGAATTCTAAACATAACTACAACCCAATTTTCCAGCTTTATTCTTTTAACATTCTTTGACAAGAATGGAAGCGTTAAACTAAAAAAAAGCCGGTAGAAACCGGCTTTGAATTTTAATTTTTGCAGAGAATGACATTTCGTTTTTTCATCTTTTTTACTTCTATTGCTTTGCTGTAACTTAATAAAAAAGCAATGGTTTCATCAAGAGGTTTTGTTTCATTTTCATTCTGCTTTAATGAAAGAGTAGGGTATTTTTGCATCATAGGCGAATAACTTTTTTTTAATAACGAAACAAACTAAGGTTTATTTCAATTTTGTAAAATTTTTATTCAAATTAAAAATGGCAAAAGAATGAACTTTCTTTTTAAATTTGTTGCCTTAAAATAGTTCATTATGAGTCATACGATTAAGCCCGGAGTTGCCACTGGTGATGAGGTTCAAGCTATATTCAAATACGCGAAAGAAAAAGGATTTGCATTGCCTGCAGTAAATGTTACAAGTACTAGTACAGTGAATGGTGTATTGGAGACTGCAGCAAAGCTAAAAGCGCCTGTTATTATTCAGTTTTCCAATGGTGGAGCGCACTATTTCGCTGGAAAAGGGTTGTCAAATCAGAATGAACAAGCAGCTATTTTGGGTGGTATTTCCGGAGCAAAACACATTCATGAACTGGCTGAAGCGTATGGAGCTACTGTAATTTTGCATACAGATCATTGTGCTAAAAAACTTTTACCTTGGATTGATGGTTTATTGGATGCCGGAGAGCAGTTTTTTAAAGAAACTAGAAAACCGCTTTATAGTTCACACATGATTGACTTGTCTGAGGAACCCATTAAAGAAAACATCGAAATCTGTAAGCAATATCTTGAACGAATGAGTAAAATAGGAATGACTCTTGAAATTGAGCTTGGTATTACCGGAGGAGAAGAGGATGGAGTGGATAATTCAGATGTCGATAGTTCAAAATTATATACCCAACCAGAAGAAGTTGCTTTTGCTTATGAAGAATTAATGAAGGTTTCACCTCGTTTTACAATTGCTGCTGCTTTCGGAAATGTTCATGGTGTTTATAAACCTGGAAACGTAAAGTTAACTCCGGTGATTCTAAAGAATTCTCAAGTTTTTGTTCAAAATAAATTCAATACAGGGCACAACCCAGTTGATTTTGTATTCCACGGGGGTTCCGGATCTACACTTGAGGAAATTAGAGAAGCAATTGGCTATGGTGTAATTAAAATGAATATCGATACTGATTTACAATTCGCATTTACAGAGGGAGTTAGAGATTATATGAATTCTAAAATTGATTATTTGCGAACTCAAATTGGAAATCCTGAGGGTGAAGATTTACCGAATAAAAAATACTATGATCCAAGAAAATGGTTACGTGAAGGTGAAATGACATTTAACAAACGATTAGAGCAATCTTTTACAGATTTAAATAACATAAATACTTTATAATTCTGATTATGAGCAATTGGTTTAAAAGAAATAAAGAAGGTATCACTACATCAACAAGTGAGAAAAAAGAAACTCCAGAAGGTTTATGGGTAAGATGTTCTAATTGTAAAACATTATTTACTTCTGATGATTTTGCGAAGAACAGTTATGTGTGCGACCGTTGTTCACATCATGAGCGAATTGGATCAGAAGAGTATTTTGATTTGATTTTTGATGAAGGAAATTATACTGAGTTAAATAAAGAATTATCCTCTGGAGATCCATTGCATTTTGAGGACACGAAAAAATATACTGACCGAATTAAGTCAACTCAAAAGGCTACTGGATTAAAAGATGCTGTTCGAACGGCTTCAGGAAAGTTGGACGGTCAAGATTTCGTTATTGCTGCAATGGACTTTCATTTCATTGGAGGTTCGATGGGATCTGTGATGGGAGAGAAAATTGCAAGAGCAATTGATGAAGCAATTAAATTGAAAGCTCCATTCATGATTATTTCCAAATCAGGTGGTGCTCGTATGATGGAAGCTGGATATTCTTTGATGCAAATGGCTAAAGTTTCAGGTAAATTAAGTCAATTGTCAGAAGCGAAACTTCCTTATATTTCTTATTTAACAGATCCAACTACCGGTGGTGTTACTGCATCATTTGCCATGTTAGGAGACATCAATATTGCTGAGCCTGGTGCCTTGATTGCTTTTGCCGGTCCTCGCGTGGTAAAAGAAACAATCGGACGAGATTTGCCGGATGGTTTCCAAACATCTGAATTTTTACTAGAGCATGGGTTTTTAGATTACATTATTGATCGTACTGAGATAAGAGAGAAGTTAAGTCTTTCTTTGAAAATGTTTATGAAATGATCTAAGTAGCTGATAAAGAGTCGCTTTTCTGTTTAGCCTTTTTTCTATTTTTTCTATTTGCTTAAAAGTTTTAGAATTTATAAATTTGGGCAACTATTAAACTAAAAATGAAACAGCTTTTTATATTTGTTTCACTGCTTCTTATTTGTCAAATTTCTTTCAGTCAATTGGTCACATTTCCTTGGAATGGAACCTATGGAGGCACTGGAACAAATAGAACGTATTCAACTACAGTTTCAGGAATCACGATGAGTGCGGCCATTAACAATTCTGAAAATGTTTGGCAAAACAGTTCTCCACTTTACATAGCTTCTGGTACTTTTCCTCCGGGAAGCAGTGGCTGTTCGGCAATTACAGCAACAAATCAAGGAGTTTATCTTGGAACTGATTGGACAACAAATACAATTAAAACAATAACTACAACCATTTCATTCAGTTCTCCGGTTAAGGGACCTGTTGATTTTTATTTGTATGATGTAAATGATGATGGTTTTGGGTCTTGGCTCGACAAAATAGTAATTTCAGGAACAAATTCTGCGACTGGATCTGTAAATTGTTATAATGTAGGAACTGCATGTGTTCAGACAGGTGGTTCCGTTACTGGTTCAGGTACTGCAACTTTGACATACAATTCTGGCCAATCATCCGCTTGTACTTGTTGGGGAAATAACCATGTGAATGTAGGAACTTCAAGTGATTGTATTTCTTCAGTCACAATTAGATATCAGTCTGGAAATACTTCTTACAATAACCCATTCCAATACGTCATTATTTCTAATTTGACAGCAACAATAGTATCTAATACGGCACCTTCAGGAATTACAGGAAATACAACAATTTGTAACGGTCAATCCACAACACTTACAGCTACTGGTGGAACTTCAACTTCTCAGTGGTTTACTGGGTCTTGTGGTGGAACACTAGTTGGTACAGGTTCTTCAATAACTGTTTCTCCAACAACGACAGCAACATACTATGTCCAAAATGCGGCAACGGCTTGTAGTGCAGCTTCTGCATGCGCATCAACAACAGTAACTGTAAATCCTTCACCAACTGCACCGACAATATCAGCGAGTGGTCCAACCACATTTTGTTCTGGTGGCAGTGTTACATTAACATCAAGTTCGGTAACTGGTAATACATGGAGTACAGGAGCAACCACTCAGAGTATTACAGTTAGTACTTCAGGTTCTTATTCAGTATCACTAAATTCGGGTGGTTGTTCTTCGACTTCTGCTACAACCACAGTAACAGTGAATTCAAATCCTGCTGCACCGACAATTACTGCAAGTGGTCCAACGACGTTTTGTTCAGGAAGCAGTGTTACCTTAACCTCAAGTTCAACATCAGGAAATACATGGAGTACAGGAGCAACCACGCAATCCATCACAGTGAATTCTTCGGGAACCTATACGGTTAGTTATGTGAATTCGAATGGTTGTACATCAGCAACAGCATCACAAGTAGTTACTGTAAATCCAACTCCTTCAACGCCAACGATTACAGCGAGTGGTCCAACTACATTTTGTTCTGGGAGCAGTGTTACCTTAACTTCAAGTTCTGTAACAGGTAATACATGGAGCACAGGAGCCACCACTCAGAGTATTACAGTTAGCACTTCAGGTTCTTATTCCGTAACAGTAAATTCGGGTGGATGTTCTGCGACTTCTGCTACAATCACCGTAACAGTGAATTCAAATCCTGCTGCACCGACAATTACTGCAAGTGGTCCAACGACGTTTTGTTCAGGAAGCAGTGTTACCTTAACCTCAAGTTCAGCAACAGGAAATACATGGAGTACAGGAGCCACCACTCAATCGATTACAGTGACTTCTTCGGGTACATATACATTAAGTTATGTTGATGCCAGTGGTTG
>CANGLG010000160.1 GCA_947454395.1 Flavobacteriales bacterium | reverse complement strand
GTATCGATTGTTGGTTCTTCAGGTGCGGGAAAAACGACATTACTTCAAATTCTAGGAACATTAGATTCACCAGAAAATGGAATTCTTGAAATAAACGGTGTAAATCCTTTTAAATTATCTTCCAAAGAATTATCTAATTTCAGAAATCAATCTCTGGGTTTTATATTTCAGTTTCATCAACTACTTCCTGAGTTTAGCGCGCTCGAAAACGCAATGTTACCTGCTTTAATTGGAGGGAAATCAAAAAAAGAGGCAGAGGAATTAGCAATTCCTTTATTAAAAAAACTTGGAATTGAACCGCGTAGAAATCATAAACCTTCAGAATTATCAGGTGGAGAACAACAACGTGTAGCAGTATGTCGCGCGCTAATCAATAATCCTAAAGTGATTTTCGCAGATGAACCATCCGGAAATCTTGATACAAAAAATGCAAAAGAGTTACATGAATTGTTTTTTCAGCTTCGTGATGAATTAAATCAGACTTTTATAATTGTAACTCACAACGAAGATTTAGCGCAAATGGCTGATCGTAGTCTGGTAATGCGAGATGGAAAGTTTGTCAATCAATAGAATGACGAAATCAGAACTCAAAGACTTTCTGGATTTCAAAGCTGAGTATTACGAACAACCTAAATTTGTTGAGGACGACCCAATTCAAATTCCACATCGTTTTTCTAAAAAAGAAGATATTGAGATCAGTGCATTTCTTGTCTCAACTATTGCTTGGGGAAATCGAAAAAGCATCATAAAAAGTGGTGAAAAGCTTTTAAAAATTATGGGAAACCAACCCCATGATTTTATTTTAAATTATACCGAGCAAGACTTCAAATTTGTACATCGAACATTTAACGAAATTGATCTTGACTTTTTTTTTCGAAGTCTAAAAAACATTTATTTGAATCATTACGGCTTGGAAGCATCATTTAATAGGGTTTCAACATCAAATAACATTAAAGAAAATATTCTAACATTCCGAAAGTGTTTTTTTGAAGTTCCTTTTGAATCTAGAAGCAGTAAACATATTTCGAACCCTGAAAGTGGTTCGGCAAGTAAACGCTTGATCATGTTCCTTAGATGGATGGTTCGATCACAAAAAAAAGGAGTTGATTTTGGGATTTGGAAAAGTATACCTAGTTCTTCTTTGCTAATTCCATTAGACGTTCACACAGGAAATGTGGCGTTAAAACTTGGATTAATTCAGCGAAAACAAAACGATTGGAAAACAAATATGGAACTCATCGAGAAATTACGTGAATTCGATTCGAAAGATCCTGCAAAATATGACTTTGCTTTGTTTGGATTAGGAGCTTACGAGAAATTCTAAACTTAATAATCAAGGTTCTTTTCAATTAGGATTTTTTGAACTTCAACTGATACAGAATCCAAAAGTTCGGGTTTAACTCTTTCACTGTTAATTTCCTCACATCTTACAAACTGATATTTACCATTTTTCCAAGAATAAAGACAATGATAAAAGTACTTTTGATTTTGGTATCTTTCAAAAAATCGAATTACAATATCGTCGTTAGAATTGACAGTTTTTCGTTTTTCAATAATATACCCAATGAATTTATTCGTATTTATCAATCTTTTTCCAGATCTTTCAAACACTAATAATCTTCTGACCGGAAATCCATTGACCCCTGAACGCACCAACAACATAAAACCGTCTTTTAAAGGCTTATCTGCTTTTAATTTAAAAAACCGGAAAAAGCGAGGTGAACACGATGGTCTTGCCAAATTATTAGCTTCTTTCATCGTTGAATCACAAATTTTTATCTCTTTTAACAAACGATCCTCATCTTGATTGGAAAAAGAATTTAAATTAAAATCAGTGGAAATTTCTTCGACTTCCGGGGTTTTCAATTTCGCATTTTCAATTTCAGGATTTTCCTTTACATTCTTTCCTTTTTTCAAGATAAAAGTTGTGATGATTCCTCCTAACAGAACCATAAAAAAGATAACTATTAATTTTTTATTTTTCATGTAGTTATTTGATACGTTAATTTCTTAGTTATTACATATTAAAGATCTGCGAGGAAAACTCAAAAGCTGTTCCAAAAGCAATAGCATCAATACTCGTTTCCAAATTATTTTCATTGAACCAATTTAAAAGTAATTCCGTGGGCATATTTCCTGTTAAATCATCTTTAGCCATTGGACAACCTCCAAATCCTTTTATAGCACTGTCAAATCTTCTACAACCAGCGTTATATGCCGCTTGAATAAGTCGTTGTGCTTTATCCGGTCGCGTATGAAGATGAGCTCCAAATTCAACATTCTTCAATTCTTTATGAAGTGTTGCAAATAATTCATGAACATCCGATTCAATAGCGCATCCAATGGTATCAGAAGGAGCTAGAATTTCAATTCCCATTTTTTCATTCAAAACTCTTGACCATTTCAAAACGATTTCAGGATTCCAAATTTCATCATACGGATTACCAAATCCCATAGAAAGATAAACAACCAATTTTTTCCCTTTTGAAACTACTAGATTTTGAATTCGCTCAACGCGAAGGAGAGATTCATCGATGGAAGCATTGGTATTTCTCATCTGAAAAACTTCTGAAACTGAAAACGGGTATCCCAAATAATCGATTTGATCAAATTGTAAAGCATCTTCTGCTCCACGCTCATTTGCCACAATCGCTAGTAATTTTGTTTTTCCATTTAAATTCAAACCATGCAAGACTTCAGCTGTATCTCTCATTTGAGGAATTGCTTTTGGAGAAACAAAACTTCCAAAATCTATGGTATCAAATCCACAATTCAATAATAAATTAATGTATTTAATTTTCAAATCTGTTGGAACAAAGTCTTTCATCCCCTGCATGGCATCACGAGGACATTCGATAAACTTAATTTTTTCCATAAATGCCCTCTTTAAGTATCGCTTTATTAATTTTTTTAATTAATCCAGGACCTTCATATATAAATCCTGTATAAAGCTGAATCAATGAAGCACCAGCTTTCAATTTTTCAATTGCATCGTTTGATGAATGAATTCCCCCTACTCCAATTATAGGAAATGCACCATTTGATTTTTGATGCAAATAACGAATAACTTCCGTAGATCTTTGAGTCAAAGGTTTGCCTGAAACACCACCTGCTCCTAAATTCTCAACTTTACTTTTCTCAGTTATTAAATTTTCCCTGCTAATTGTTGTATTTGTCGCAATAACTCCAGCAATTTTTGATTCAGATATAATTTCAATAATATCATCCAATTGCGAATCAGTTAAATCAGGTGCAATTTTTAATAAGATTGGTTTTGGTTGATTTTTTCTATTGTTTATTGTTTGTAAACGTGAGAGAATATTGAGTAATGGCTCTTTGTCTTGAAGCGCTCTTAAATTAGGAGTGTTTGGGGAAGAAACATTAACAACAAAATAATCAACATTATCAAACAAGCCTTCAAAAGCAATTACATAATCATTTATCGCGTCTTCATTGGAGGTTACTTTATTTTTTCCAATATTTCCTCCTATGATTAATTGCTTATTTCTCCTATTCTTTAATCTTTCGTTTGCAGGCTCTACACCTTCGTTATTAAATCCCATTCGATTTAATATTGCTTTATCTTTTTTCAATCTAAACAATCTCGGTTTTTCATTACCAGGCTGACCTAAAGAGGTTACAGTGCCAATCTCAATAAAACCAAAACCAAGATAATTTAAATCATTGAACATTGTCGCATTCTTGTCAAATCCAGCCGCTAAACCAACAGGATTTTTGAATTTCACTCCGAAAACAGTTCTTTCAAGTCGTTTATCATTAATTGAAAAAGCCTTATTAAAAAGTACTTTAACAAATGGGAGCTTTAAAATTAAATGTAATGAATTCGTTGTGAAATAATGCACTTTTTCAGCATCAAAAAGGAAAAGAAATCTACGTATTAGCGTATACATAATCAAAGTTAAAAAAGAAAAGCGAGACAAGGCCTCGCTTTTAAAATAAAAAAAATTGAAGTTTAAACTTTATATTTTCCAGTCGATTTTATGTTATATTTTTTTCTTTGTTTACCATAATCTTTGTAGGTGAAATTTCTTGTAAAAATCAAATTCACGTGATAATACGCATCTTTCTGATTAGCATCTCCTCTTTTTTCCCCTGTTTGAAATGCTGGATTTCCAGATGTTGGATTAGAAAAATATGCCGCTTGGGCAGTCATTCCAGTGGTGTTAGCATAAAAAGTACTTACATCATCTATATAATCTGAAAACGTTTTAACATAAGATAATTCCATACCAACACGCCACATTCTTGAGATACCCATTCTAAATCCTAGTCCTACTGGCATAGTCATCGTAATTGGGCTATACGCTTTTGTTTGTCCTTCTGTTTTTAATGGTCTTAAAGCTACTAAAGATCCGTCAGTGTACTCTGACTTAGGATTAAAATAACATAAACCTAGTCCAGCAAAAACATAATACTGTTCATTTCTGTTTATTTTGGAATAATTACCTGGAAGATTAAACATTGAACCAAATTTTTCATTGGCAGCAAATATAAATTCCATTCTCTGTTGAACTTCAAAACACAAACTTTGAAAATTTAAATTTCTAGCATAACGTGTTGGTTCCTCAGAATACTTGTCATTTCCCTTTAATTGAAAAACACACAAACTAGTCGTTGTTGCAAAATAAGGATGGAATCTTTGTCTGTAACCAACCCACCCCGCTAAACCTGTTGAAGGCCAATCTAGGTCTTTTAGGCTGTAATCTTTACCCACACCAACAGAACCACCTAAATCACCATTAAATTGAGTTGCACCAATTCCAATTTGTAATTCTTTTTTGTGTAAAGACCAGTTTCTCTGACTGTTAAAATTAGCATGCTGAGCCATTGAAAATCCAATAAAACAGACATAAAGTAATAATGAAAGTGTAAACTTCATTTGAGTAGGTTTTCTTAATAGACCCACGAAGATACTTCTAAAAATTAAATAAACAAAAAAAATGATTATCGAAAAGTCAGAAAATGATACAAAAAAGTTTAGCAGTTAAAAAAATTATCATTCATAATATGAACGAATTAGAAAAAGCATGAATTTTTATTTAAATTTTTCTTAGGTAAAAACACGTTTTATTATGAGTACAGATACTCATTTACCGTAATTAAAATTACAATTAATTATCACTTATTAAAAATTAGAATTACCCTTTAACTTACTGAATATGAATGAATATCACTTTCTAAACTAATTGTTTCAAAAAACTAAATTTAAAAAATGAATTATTCCACTTATTGCTTAATAAAAACTACAAAAATGCCTTTTTTATAATTTCTATTTTTAGTCAAAAAACTTGTTTAAAAGTGAAAATTAACTTGACTTTATTCAATTTCAGACCTTTAATAAGTCAAGGTATAAAATCATTGCTTGAAAAAGATAAACAACTTAATATTGAAATAGCTAAAATT
>CANGLG010000159.1 GCA_947454395.1 Flavobacteriales bacterium | reverse complement strand
CCAACGGCACCCATTCCGGCAATATCAGCACCTATATTCATGATAATGGCCGGAAAACTGAACAATACCATTAGATATAAAATCGGTTTTGGATAATGTTTTTTCAACGTTCCGGTGAGGCCATCTGAAGTTACTAATCCGATTTTAGCACACATTTGCTGAATTCCAGCCATTAATGGAAATGCAACGATTGATGTCCATAAAGTTGATAAACCAAAAGCTGCTCCTGCTTGAGAGTATGTTGCAATACCCGACGGATCATCGTCACTGGCTCCTGTAACTAATCCTGGCCCAATTACTTTCCAGAAATTCTTTAATCTGGATTTATATCCTTTATGTTTTACCATTAAAAGTATTTTTAATTGAAAAGCGACTTGTAAAAACCAATTTTATCAGTATTTAAAATTAAGCTTAAATTCTCGAAAACCTTTTAACCTTTAAAGAATTTAGCGAAATCCTAAAATTCATACTTTTGTTGCAAAAATAATTACATGAAAAAGATTTACTTTTTTCTTTTGATAACTCTTTTGACAAACCTAGAACTGCAATCCAAATCGTTATGTAGTTTAAATACTAATTCCACACAACCAAAAGATGATATTTTAAAACTTTTAATTCCCTCAAAGCTTCAATTCTATAAAAATTCGTGTTTAATAGAAAGTAAAAGAGACATTCGAATTAATAAGAAAAAGTATCCTGGAAATTATGGGTTTGGAGGTTCTGTGGTTGATTTGACAGGGCTAGTTAATTTTGACAGTTACCCAACTTCTGGTGTAGGTTTTGAGCTAGGAGTAACGCAAATTTTTCCGATTGGAATATCGTTTAATGCAAATATTGGTGGATCGAGCAATGATTGGCTATGGGTAGGCGTTTCCGGAGGTTACACTCATGGTTTTTACAGATGGGCTCCGTATGGAAGAGTAGGGTTAGCAGCCACTTTTGAAGATTTTGAAGCTGGTGTAGCTGGTTATTTTGAAATGGGTTCTTATTTTCGATTAACAAGTTGGTTATCTGTCAAACCATCAATGCGGTTAGTATATATTCGACCTGAAAGCCAATGGCAAACCCGTAATTATAATTTATTGATGGTATCTTTTGCCATTGACCCTTTTAAGTTAATTCCATACACTGCGAATTACTAAAAATTAGAAATTTTCGATTTTATTTTTCCACTCCAGTAAAGTGCTTTCAGTGAATTTTCCGGATTGTAAAACACAAAGCTGAATTTGACTTTTAAAATGCCTTTGTCAAAAGCATTTCTGTCCATAAAAAACTTCCCTTCTTTCAAAGAATATATCTTACTTTCTGAACCCTCTGGTTTATAATAAATCCATGAGGTAACAAAGTCGTCTTTGATTCTGAAAAATAGATTACAAAATGAATTTCCTTTACTCACCGTGTTCCCTTCAATAATAAACCCTCCATACTTCCTTACGGACACAAAGTTTGATTCTTCCCAATCTTTTGCTGTACATCTTGACTCAAGCGAAAAATAATGCCTCGTGGAATCAACTTCTTTGTAAAAAACATCCATGGAATCTGCACTGATTTTCTGTCTTCGGTCGAGCATTCTTGCCGCACGAGTTGAGCATTCAGAACAAATGATTTGATTGTAGTTGTTTATTTTTATTCCTGTTGCGTATTCCCAGTTGTTAGCAAATGAAAAATCCCCATTTAATTCAGAAAACCAGCTAATTGGAATTGATATTCCTGGAACTTTTGTCGTCTCCTGATTTATGCTTGATGGAGATGAAACCGTGCAGCATTGTAAGAAGAAAACGAATGAAACTAAGAAAACAACAATTCTCATGATCTAAAAAATAGAAAATCTTTTTTTTCGAAAATAAACGTTTTTAATGAATAAAATTAGACTGATTAAAAAGGCAACAATAAAACAACGTTTGTTAACATATTTTTTTTTCGAAATGAAATCACTCATTTTTTACAGTTAAATTTGACAAAAAACAAAATTATGGCAAATAAAAGAACCTTGAAAAAAAGCATCAACTCATTGGTATTTGATGTAATCGACGAGTGTATTTATATTCAGGAAGTTCATCCGGATAAATTTGAAGCAAGTGAGAAATTAATAGACAATGCTGTAGATTATTACAATAACACGTTATCAAAAATGAATGCTTCAAAAAGCAAAGCAGATTTTCGCCAAGTTGCAAATGAATTGGAAGAGAAGGCTGTATTTTTTGTAGATGAATTGAATTCGCTAAACGCATAATTTTCGTATGCCTAAGTTTAACTGGAAGTTGATTATATCGGCTTGTGGCATTTTGCTATTTGCCTTTGTGATATTAACAACCGGAGGTAAAACTGAGCTAACTTTAAAGCCGACTACTGAAAAAGAAGAACTTACTAAGAAATTTGAAGCTTTTTATGGTTTGCAGTTGAAAATAAATGATTCTGTTTTAAAGCCTGATAGCGAAAAGTCTTTTGTAATAGCGAATTCACTGTCAATTCAAGAAACTGAAAATTTACTAAGTAAAAAACTCGGATGTAAGGCTGAGGTTTTGCGAATTGTCAAAAAGTCGAAAGGAAGAGTTATTTCTGAAAATCTTGATAAAGAGCAAGTTTTATCACGTGTCGTTTCAGAAAACAGTAAAAGCAATCGGTTATTTTTATGGGGAGCAATTGCACTCGGAGGAATCATGATTTGGTTTTGGGTGTTTGAAGTCATTTCAATATACATTACAGCTCTTTTGCCCTTGATTTTGGCTATTCCTATGGGATTGTTGACCACTGATGATTTAGCAAAAGCATACGGAAACAACAATGTTTACCTATTTTTTGGTGGATTTGTGCTTGCCTTGGGTCTAGAGAAATGTAAGGTCCATGAGCAAATTGCCCGAGGAATTTTAAACATAGTAGGAGATTCAAAACCAAGAGTTTTACTCGGATTCCTTTTAAGTACCGGAATACTGAGCATGTGGATTTCGAATACGGCAACGGCTTTAATGATGCTGCCGATGGCTCTGGCTGTTATTCAGTCGATGCCGGTTGAACATCAAAAATCAAAATTCTCCATTTTTTTAATGCTATCCATTGCTTATGCATCTAGTATTGGTGGTATGGGAACATTGGTCGGTTCTCCTCCTAATACACAAATGGCAAGTATAATTCAGCAAAATTATGGAATTACCGTTTCATTTTGGGATTGGTTTAAAATTGGTTTTCCTTTATCGTTAACCTTGTTGTTTTTTGCCTATTTGGTTTTTTACATTGGCTTAGGAAAAGAAAGAAAGGAATTACATGATTTCAAGATGGAAAAAATTTCTTGGAGTCAAGAACAATATCGAGCTCTTGCTGTCTTTGGAATGGTTGTAATTCTCTGGATTTTTAAGGATTTTATTTCAGAATGGACTGGAATAAATTATGGTGATGAAAGTGCAGCAGTATTTGGAGCAATTCTTTTGTTTATTCTTCCTGGAAACAAAAATGATAAAAAGCCTTTACTAGCTTGGAACGACACAGAGAAATTACCTTGGGGAATACTTTTACTTTTTGGTGGTGGTTTGGCCTTGGCCGCAATGTTTGAAAGAAATGGTATTGTAACCTTGATTGCTGAGCTTTTCAGTGAATACAAAGAAGTTTCTATTTCGACATTGATTTTGTTGATTGTGGTAATCGCTATTTTTGCTTCCGAAATATTATCTAACCTCGCGCTTGTTACTATTTTCGTTCCGATTGTTGCTGTTTTTGCACACCAAGCTGGAATCCCATTGATTCAATTATGCTTACCACTTACACTTGGAGCTTCTAGTGCATTTATGATGCCGGTTGGAACTCCACCAAATGCAATCGTTTTTGCATCGGGTTATCTCAAAATGCATCAGATGATAAAATATGGTTTCATTATGAATCTAATCAGTGTATTTATCATAACGTTGTTTTGTATTTTGTTTTTCTGAAATTAATAAATTATAGTTATTTTCGGATTACCTAATTTTATTATATGATACTTTCTGAAAGACTTTTTGATATTCCATATTATCAGCAAAAGAATTTTCCGAATCAAAAAATGTTTGTTACAAAGGTTAACGGAAATTGGGAAGCAATTTCTACAACCGAATTTCTTCTTAGAGCGATGGAAGTTTCGAAAGGACTTATTTCTTTAGGAATTCAGCCTGGTGATAAAATTGCGGTTGCTAGTTCAAACCGAGTTGAATGGAATATTCTAGATATCGGAGTTCAGCAAATAGGAGCCGTTTTGGTTCCAGTTTACCCAAATATTTCGGAGAATGATTACCGTTTTATTTTAAATGATGCACAAGTGAAAATTTGTGTAGGATCAAATCTGGAATTGGCAACAAAAATTTCCAATGTTAGCGCTGATATATCAAGTCTACAACATTTATTCACTTTTGATGAAATAAACGGTTTCACGAATTGGAATCACATTTTCGATGTAGCAAAGGAAAGTCTTGAAGATGAAGTTCATAAAAGAATGGAAGGTATTAAAAAAGAAAATTTAGTGACGATTATTTATACTTCTGGAACCACAGGAAATCCGAAAGGTGTAATGTTGTCACATAATAATTTACTTTCAAATTTAGATGCTTGTAAATCAAGAATTCCTGCAGATAATAATTCAAATGTATTAACGTTTTTACCCGTATGTCATGTCTATGAGCGAATGCTTCATTATTTATACATGTATTTGGGCTGTTCAATCTATTTTGCAGAATCAATGGATACAATTGGAGAGAACATAAGAGAAGTAAAACCAGACGTTTTTACTGCTGTACCAAGATTAATTGAAAAAGTATTTGATAAAATCATGGCTACGGGCGATAGCTTAACCGGTATTAAAAGAAAACTTTTTTTCTGGGCAGTGGAGCTTGCTGAAGAATATGATGTTATTGGTAAGTCTTCATGGTATAATTTTAAACTTAAAATCGCAAGAAAATTAATTTTTTCAAAGTGGCAACAGGCTTTGGGAGGAAATGTTAGAGCAATTGCATCTGGAAGCGCAGCGTTACAGCCGAGATTAGCTAGAATATTTCTAGCTGCAGATATTCCTATTCTCGAAGGGTACGGTTTAACAGAAACATCCCCGGTAGTGTCAGTTAATTCTTTTGATAAAGGGATTAGAATAGGAACAGTTGGAACTTTGATAGATAAGGTTGAAGTGAAAATTGCTGAAGATGGTGAAATTTTAGTGAAAGGTCCAAATGTAATGATGGGATATTACAATAATCCGGAAGCAACTGATGAGGTAATTGATAAAGATGGCTGGTTTCATACTGGTGACATTGGAATCTTTCAGGAAAATATTTTTTTGAAAATAACCGACCGTAAAAAAGAGATTTTTAAAACATCAGGAGGTAAATACATTGCCCCACAAGCGATGGAGAATAAATTCAAAGAATCTAGATTCATTGAACAAATAATTGTGATAGGTGAAAATGAAAAATTCCCAGCCGCAATGATTGTCCCTTGTT
>CANGLG010000158.1 GCA_947454395.1 Flavobacteriales bacterium | reverse complement strand
TATAGATCAGCAAGAAATTTCCATTGTTATTGACCATATTACCGAATACTGGTACAATAGTTATTTCTATCCTTCCACTTTTCACTTACTATTGATTTTATGTATTGTAAGTATCGTTTTTTATAAAAAAAGGGCAGGTAATTTATCCGTTCTAACCGCTATTCTTTTCGCTGGCAGTAGTGCCTTTTTTATTCTCTTTTTCGCGCAATTTAAGGACCATGATTATTATTTTATGACCTTTTTACCTTTTTTCCTATTATTATTAATCCACGGAATCAAGACTTTCTCCAACCTCACTCATAATTTTTTCATACATAGTATTGCTAAAATTGTTTTAATCGTTTTAGTAATTAAAGGAATAAATTATGCGAAAGATGGACTAGCTATCCGATTCCAAACCGTAAAAGATATTTATTCGGATGCAGGCTTATCTGTTCGAGAAAATGAAAAAGGATTACAAGCACTAAATATACCAGCAAAAGCAACATGTATTATATCCACAGACCTTTGTCCGAATGGAGCATTATATGAAATAAATAGAATGGGCTGGACTGTGGAGGACACAACGGATTTTACCACTAAAAACATCCTTGATTATCAAAAACTTGGCGCAGATTATATCGTGTTAATATCCACGATGGACAAACAACTAAAAACAGCTGATTCGATCGGAAAACAAATCTACCGACGAAATAACTTTCACGTCTATAAGTTACCCAAAAAGAATAAGTTATAGAAAATAAACTTTCAATTCTATCTACCTCTTAGAAATCTTATTGTTCGTAATCGTTCTTTGTAAGTTGCATTTAAAACGATCCATCCCTTCCACGCGTTTCTTAGCATGTTTGGTTGCACAATTTTCTACCCGTTCTCTCCATAATTTATAACTAGAAAACTTTAATTCTTTTTTCATTAATGCCTTCACATCTGCTTCCGCGAGTCCAAATTGGTAAAATATAGCATCAAAAGGAGTACGATCTTCCCAGGCCATTTCTATAATTCGATCTATATCCGCTATGTCTAAATTACTTTTCATTTTTACACTTTTTACTACAATATTTAACCTCTTCCCAAACTTTTTCCCATTTTTTTCGCCAAGTGAAATTTCTACCACATTTCAAACAGACTTTTTCTGGTAAATGTTGTTTTTTTACACCTTTCATGGTTTTGCATACGGAAAACGCTTACCATCTAACACAACATGATAACTATCCAATCCAGAATTTGTTATTGTGCCAGCTTTTACCAAATCCACAAATCCATCCGCATGAACAACGTCTTTTGGAAGAGTAATCTGTTTAATTTCGCCAATAACAAAAATTGTCCCATTAATCGCGAAAGGAACTTTTTCTTTGAATTGGATACCAATCTTAATAATAGAAGCTTTGACAAAAGGAGCCGGAAAATCATGGATGACTTCATCCTCCAATCCAACTGCATCAAATTCGGAGATCGTTTTTGGATACCTTGCCGCTGTTTGGTGGGCTTTCTGTATTATCTTTTCTTGTACATGATTAATGGTATAATACCCTGTTTCCAAGATATTTTGCAAGGTATGTCTATCTACCGAATCTGGACGAATGACCATCCCGATTAGTGGTGGATGCGCTCCTAGGTGTACAATCGAATTAAAAACCGCGAGATTTTTCTGCGCATTTTTCGCTACTGTTCCGACCAGTGCTAGAGATTTAAAGCCTGTCAAGGAATTAATAAAATTAGCGCGATATCGTTGCTCCATTTCTAGTAATTCTGTTGAGTCTATTTGTCGATTTATGCTATCCATAACGCTCTATAATTATTGAATTTATCGTATTCTTTTGCTTGTTTTTCGAGATTAAATGTACGATGTCCTTTTGGATCATTACCTACACCTGCGATATATGCCCAATTACACCAATTACTACACACATCGTAATCCACTAATTGTTCTTCAAAATATGCTGCACCAAAACGCCAATCTAACTGAAGGTCGTTACAAAAATAACTAGCTACATTTTGCCTTCCTCGGTTACTCATAAATCCAGTAGACATTAATTCACGCATATTTGCATCTACGAATTCATTTCCAGTTTGTCCATTTTTCCAAATGTTGATTTGTTCCATTTGTATCTTTCTATCCAGAGGAGATTGTGCTTTAATACCGTTTAATAAGAAAAATTTCTCTCCATACTTGCGCATTGCCCAGTGAAAATATTCACGCCATAGTAATTCAAAATAAACCCAATAGGTCGACTCATTTTTAACAACTTCCGATTCGTAGGTATTTAATTGCTCGATGATTTCTCTCGGACTTATACATCCTAAGGCTAACCAAGGCGAAAATTTGGTTGAATAATCTGTACCTATAAGTTCATTTCGAGTTTCCTTGTATTTACTTACCGAATTTGTTTCAAAAAAATAAGAATTTAGTCGCGCATGTGCTGCTAGATGTCCGCCTAAAAATGGAAACGATGAACGATCATCCTTTGGTACTCTTGCCGTTTTCCCCTGTAACTCTCCCGAAATTCTAAATGGTTCAAAGGCCGGTGATTTAATTGATATTGGCACATGTAAAGGCGATTTAACAATACATTCCCTTTCAATAATTGTTCTAAATTTCGTGAACACATCTGGTAGATTCTTCAATGGAAAAGGTAACTCACTCAATTCAAATAATGTCGCAGTTTCATAGGTATTTAACCTACATTTTTTAAACCAGCAGCGTTTTTCAATCTCTTCGACTAATTTTCTTTCTTCAAAAGCAGGAGGTTCCGTGACATACACCGAGGAAACATGGTACTTCTCTACCAATGATGCAATAATCTCTTTCGTGTCGCCTACTTCGAAATACAATCCACTTCCTAGTTCTTTCAACGACTGATCCAGATCCTGTAAACTTTCCAATAAAAATTTCAATCGAAAATCGCCCATTTTCTTAGTTCCAAATGTCGTTAATTCGAAATTTGATTTATCCAAAATAAAAACTGGAAGGATTTGATCCGAATGTGCAATTGCTTCTAAAAGCGGTTTATTATCGTGGATACGAAGGTTTGTGGTAAACCAAATAATGGATGTTTTCATAACGCTATAGTGTTGTCACCTCCTCCACTCCTATTCAAGGATAGAAAATGATGATTATAAATTATTTATGTTTTCTAAATAAAATTCTGCCTGTTGAAGCAATGCTGCTTTTGCTTCTGGCAGCATTTTATCTAAGGTTACATATGCCATCCCTATTCTAGGATTACTTCGTAACAAGGATTCATTTTTCGCATAGAAATTCCAATACAAACTATTGAAAGGACAAGCCTTCTCCCCTACTTTTTCTTTCGAATTATAATGACACTTTGTACAATATGTTCCCATCTTATCGATGTAATTTGCTGAACTTACATATGGCTTTGTACCTACAATTCCGCCATCCGCAAATTGACTCATGCCCCTTGTGTTGGTAATTTCCACCCATTCTATCGCATCGATATAAATTCCTAAATACCATTGATCCACTTCATCTGGATGTATTCCAGCCAAGAGCGCGAAATTCCCAGTTACCATAAGACGCTGGATATGATGCGCATACGAAAACTTTAAGGATTGTTGAATGCTATGACTCAAACATTTCATCTTCGTTTCACCTGTCCAATACCAATTCGGTAATTTATTTTCTTGACCAAAATAGTTTAACGAAGCATAGTTAGGCATTTGCATCCAATACATTCCACGCATATATTCTCTCCAGCCTAAAATTTGTCGAACGAAGCCTTCCACTTGATTTAGGGCAACTGCTTTATTTTCCCGATAGGCTTCTATTACTTTTTCAATTACTTCTTTTGGAGAAATCAACTTAACATTCAATGCAAAGGATAAACGCGAATGATACACGGACCAGGCATCAGGTGTCATCGCATCTTGAAAAGTTCCAAACAAAGGCAAACAATATGCGACAAAAAAGTCAAGTAATTCCAAACTTTCGTTTCTCGTTACTGGCCATAAAAACTGTTTTCCGTCTACTTCTCCGATCGTTTGCACACCATGTTTATGTATCATTTCTACCAAGTTTGAAACATCGCGATGAAATAACAATGGCGTAATAACCGTATGATTAGCAGGGATTTTCTTTCGGTTTTCACTATCAAAATTCCATTTATCTCCTTCCGGTTTACCAGTAAGCATTAAAACATCGTGTTTTTTACGCATGTGTCGGTAGAAACTTTCTAATAAAAATTGCTTTTTACCTGCAAAAAACTCCGAGAATTCAGTTCTTGTAGTGTAAAAATGTTCTGTATCTACTACGTTTACAGGAAGATTTAATAAATCCGTTAACATTCCTAATTCCTGATCTACTCGGTATTCATCCGGTAATTGGTATTCCACTCGCGCGATTGCATGTTTCACACACAATTGTTTTATATTTTCTGTAAACGCTTGTTTATTTTCCGGATCATCTAAAGCTATGTAATGAACTGCATGCCCTTCATTCCTAAGTGTTTCTGTAAACAGACGCATCGCTTGAAAAAACGCCACCACTTTTTGAATGTGGTGTTTCGCATAATCTGTTTCTGAACGGATTTCCATCAACACATAAAGCACATCAGCATCCACCGACTGATACCAAGAATGGGAGTGATTGAGTTGATCCCCTAAAATTAAACGTAGCGTCTTTTTCATCTTTTTCGTTGATTAACATGTTTTGCCAATATACGTGCGCCCTCTACTTTCACTGCTCCTTGTTTTCTAAATGACCAAACAAGATCACTCGCATACTTTCTTGTTTCTTCGATATCCACAATGGGAGCAGGATAATCCACCCCGATGTGACAATTATATATTTCTTGCTCAAATTCATTCAACTTCCATGGTTCATGTACCAAATGGGTTGGAATCTCTTTCAACTCCGGACACCATTGTTTTATAAATATCCCATCGGTATCATGATCTTCTGAATTTTTTATTGGATTATATATGCGAATCGTATTAATACCTGTTACACCTGCTTGCATTTGCAACTGCGGATAGTGTATTCCCGGTTCATAGTCTAAAAATTGTCGTGCTAAAAAATGTAATTCACGCCAATCTTGCCACAGATTGAACACAAAAAAAGAAACCACCATGGCGCGCATTCGAAAATTAATATAGCCAGTTGAAACCAAGCATCGCATGCAGGCATCTATGAGTGGAACACCCGTCTTTCCTTGTTGCCATGCTTCAATATAAACTGGATTTCGAGGCTTAAGCAAAGTATCATATGCGCGATTCACATTTTCAAATTCCATGCGGCATTCATCCTCAAATTTTTGCATAAAGTGACAATGCCAATGCAAACGGGAAATGAAATTCGACAGCGCACGTTTATTTTTGGATTGTTCATAATGACTTAAGGTAGTTTGATATACCATTCGCATACTAATATTTCCGTATGCTAAATAAGGCGATAAACGACTACATCCTTTACGACTTAAAGCAGGTTTGGAAATATGTTTACTATAATTCACATAGCGCTCTTTCAAAAAACTAGCTAAATAGCGCCATGCGAGG
>CANGLG010000157.1 GCA_947454395.1 Flavobacteriales bacterium | reverse complement strand
TGCTCCCAGTAAAAGTGTATTCACCAAAAACACCTGGAACGAGTTCAATTCTATTTTGATGAAGAGAATCTACTTGTTGCAAAATGTCAAGTGCTAAAAAGCTTGCTCCCAATTTAATACGATGATCCGTGGTGCCAATATAATCGTCATAAATTGCATTTATATAAGCTCTTTTTTCTTTTCCTAAAAAGTCTTTATATCCAAATAATCCATTTAAATCTTGGTATTTCAAATTGTAAACAACACCAAAAGATTGAGAGGTTCTCTTACCAAAAAAACCCGTTTTCGCAAAAATGTCAACGTGTTTCGCATTCATTAACATACCGAAAGCTGAATCTCCACGCTGGTAAAAATTTGTTTGTCCGCCAACTTTTCGATCTTGATACATATTAAAACCAAATTGTGCCTCCATTTTTTTTCCTTGAAATGCCCAACGATTGATGAATGCAACGTTGTCTCCCATTGGTAAATCACGAAAATGGTCCATGTTGTGGTCGATGTTTCCATAGACAGAAGAAATATGTGCAAATGACCCAGTATTCCATTTATTATTTATTACTTGACCCGCATTTAGATTTAGTTCAGAACGACCGAAAATATTTTGATATCCATTGACATATAGGCGCTCCATTTCTTTTGGTTTTTTAAGTTCTAGATTGACTAAGCCCGCCATGGATTCGTAACCATTTACAACCGTTCCAGTTCCTTTCGTTATTTGAATGGATTCAATCCAAGAACCAGGTAGAGATTGAAGACCAAAAGAACTTTCTAATCCTCTCAAAAAAGGAATATTTTCAAGTTGAATTTGCGTATAAACTCCGTCCAACCCCATCATTCTAATTTTTTTTGCTCCCGAAATGGCATCTGTGATATTTACATCTACCGATGCATTTGTTTCAAAAGATTCAGATAGATTACAACAGGCGGCTTTTCTTAATTCAGCACTTGTTAGTTCTTCTACATGTAAGGTTTTCATCCTTGAAATTCCATGAGCGTTTTTTCGAAATTCAAATACGACTTCAGGAAGTGTTTTTTCTGAATATAATGTGATATCGAGTGCGATAAAACGGTCGTTTTTGTCTACTGGTATTGAATCTGAAATATATCCAATCGCCGAAATAATTAGTGTGTCAGGAAGTGTTTTTGGTAAGACAATCTCGAAGGTTCCGTCTTCTTTTGTCAATATGCCATTTTTAGCATTTGCCAACTTGACTTTTGCAAGAGAAATTGGTTTTTTTGTTCCAGAATCGAAACCTTGGACGAGCCCCTTTATTTGTGCATTTGATGAAATTCCGGAACAGAGGAAAAGCATCAAGATTAAAATTTTGATTTTCATTTAATTAAATTTAGAATTAGGAATAATACTTCAATTCCAATTCTAAATTCGAAAGACTTGATTTTGTATTAAAATTTGACGTCCGGATAAACGTGGAGGTGGATCAATTCCCGAGTATTTTTTAGTCTCGTTTTGGAATAACGTTGATGAAAAAATAAATGTGAAATTATTCTGTGCGAATGCAATCTCATTGGTTTCAACCTTTATTTTCGAAAAGGCAGTCGAATAATCAGCTTTTAATTTAATGATTTTTGTTTCGTTGTGACAACAATCATCTTTCTTTGATTTTTCTTTTTGACAACAAGATGGTAACTGACTTTGCTTTTCTTCACAATGTTTGGATTCAAAAAATATTGTCCTGAAGACACCGTCCTCTTTGCATGCATGCGTATAAATTGGAATTCCAATATTTCCTATCAGCAATAAAACTGAAATACAAATAAGAATTACTGATTTAAACATTCCACAAATTTAAATACTTATTAAAGAAATATTTAAGCATTAAGATATTTATAACAAATTAAATATATCCTTTACGCCAAAAATTCGTGAAACTGTAAATCCTTCTGCGTATTTCAATCCAGCTGGACGGCCCATTGACATCATTCGGGCTTTTAGAAAGTCGAAAAATTCCTCACCTGAAATGGGTGTTTCCGGTTCATTGGAATTAGGATTGAAAAATTGTGAAGTATATGCTTTAACAACCTCTATTTTTAGATCAACGAAAGGTGTTACATCAACCACAAAGTCGGGATCAATGTGATAATCTTGAATATAATGAAGAACCAATCTTGGACGATGTTCCTTTTGAATTTCTCCATCCAACTCCGTTTCAATCTTTCTCAATCCGGATAAAAAACAAGCGTCTTCAACTAATTTAGCTGCTTTTCCATGATCGGGGTGACGATCCAAAATGCTATTACAAAAAACTATTTCCGGCTGATATTTTCTTATTTGCTGAATGATTAAACGTTTATTGTCCTCTGAATCGTCAAAAAAACCATCTTTCATGCGTAGGTTATCCCGAACAGATAACCCCATAATATTTGCCGCTTTTTCAGCTTCTTCATAGCGAGTTTGTACGTTACCTCTCGTTCCAAGTTCACCTTCTGTCAAATCTACAATACCTATGCTTTTTCCTTCTGCAACATATTTCAAAAGAGTTCCGGCTGCTGAAATTTCAACGTCATCTGGGTGGGCTGCAAAAGCAAGAATGTCAAGTTTCATTTTATATTATTCCAAATTGATTTGAAGGATTTTGAGCAGAAAAATATTTATTCGCAATACGGGTTTTTACTGTGCCGTTGCGTAGCTTTCCACACTTGGGCAAGAACAAATTAAGTTTCGGTCACCATAAGCATTATCAACTCTTCTAACTGGAACCCAATATTTGAACTCTTTCAAGTATGCCACCGGATAAGCAGCTTCTTGTGGTGAGTACGGGTAATCCCAATTTTTGTTTATGATACAATCTGCCGTGTGAGGAGCGTTTTTCAATAGGTTATTTTCTTTATCCGCGTGACCATTTTCGATTTCGCTAATTTCTTTTCTAATGGTAATCATTGCTTCGATAAAGCGATCCAATTCTTCTTTATCTTCCGATTCTGTTGGTTCGATCATCAATGTTCCTGCAACGGGGAAAGACACAGTAGGCGCGTGGAATCCAAAGTCAATTAATCGTTTTGCCATGTCAGCAACTTCTACATCCGCAGTTTTCTTAAAATCACGACAATCCAAAATCATTTCGTGAGCTACAGTTCCATTTTTACCAGCATAAAGAATATCGTAATGTCCTTTCAAGGAAGCAGCAATGTAATTAGCGTTCAAAATTGCATTTTCTGTTGATTCTCTTAATCCTTTCGCACCAAGCATTTTGATGTAACCATAAGAAATTAAAAGAATCAATGCGCTTCCATATGGTGCTGCAGAAATTGCATGAATTGCTTTTTCTCCGCCTGCTTTAATCACTGCACTTCCAGGTAAAAATGGTGCCAAATGAGCGGCAACACCGATTGGCCCCATTCCAGGACCACCACCACCGTGAGGAATAGCAAATGTTTTGTGTAGGTTTAGGTGACAAACATCCGCACCGATATTTCCAGGATTTGTCAATCCAACTTGTGCATTCATGTTTGCGCCATCCATATAAACTTGGCCACCGTTCTCATGGATAATCGCTGTGATTTCACGAATTCCTTCTTCATAAACACCGTGCGTTGAAGGATACGTTACCATTAATCCACCCAATGAATCTTTTAATTCAACAGCAACTCTTCTTAATTCTTCTATGTCAATGTTTCCATTTTCATCACAACCCGTAACAACTACCTCAAAACCTGCCATCACAGCTGAAGCTGGATTTGTTCCATGCGCAGACGAAGGTATAATCATTTTTGCACGATGAAAATCACCTCTTGATTCATGGTACGCTTTAATTACCATCAATCCGGCGTATTCTCCTTGTGCTCCTGAATTCGGTTGTAATGAGACCGCAGCAAATCCGGTGCATTCACACAAATCTTTTTCGAGTTGTCTAAACATTTCATGGTAACCTTGCGCCTGATTTACCGGTGCAAAAGGGTGCATATTTGCGAATTGCGGGTTTGTAATTGGAATTAATTCACTTGCCGCATTCAATTTCATAGTACAAGATCCCAATGGGATCATGCTGTGAACTAAAGATAAATCTTTGTTTTCCAATCTTTTTAAATAACGCATCATCTTAGATTCAGAATGATAACGATTGAAAACGGGATGTGTTAAAACAGCATCTTTACGAAGTAAATCAGCTGAAATGGATGTATGGGATAATTCTGTCAAAGATGTGCAATCAAAAACAGATAATATCGCATTAACATCCGCCAACGTGTGAGGTTCACCAAAACTGATTGTTAATTCAGAATCAGAAAAGTAGTTGAAATTTAATTTAAGGTTTTCCGCTTTTGCTTGAATCGATTTAGAATCAATTCCTTTGATCCAAATGGTATCAAAAAAGTTTTCAGATACAACTTGTATTCCTTTTTCTTTTAAACCTTTTGCGGTTGTTGCCGCCAACTCATGCGCATGTTCAGCAATAGCACGTATTCCAGCTGGACCGTGGTAAACTGCGTACATACTTGCCATAACGGCCAATAAAGCTTGAGCTGTACAAATATTTGAAGTTGCTTTGTCTCTTTTAATATGTTGCTCTCTGGTTTGAAGTGCCATTCGTAGTGCTAGGTTATCGTCAGCATCTTTAGAAATACCAATAATTCTACCCGGCATGGTTCGTTTGTAGTCTTCTTTTGCTGCAAAGTACGCCGCATGAGGACCTCCGTAACCCATTGGAACCCCAAATCTTTGAGAAGACCCTAAAACTACATCAGCACCCAATGAACCTGGTGATTTCAATAAAACCAACGATAGAATATCAGCAGCAACAGCTACTTGAATTTTTGATTCTTTCATTTTTGAAACGAAAGTTGCAATGTCAGTTACAACTCCTTTTGAATCTGGATATTGAACTATTGCACCAAAAAATAAATTATCTGGAGAGAAGGATTCAGTATTTCCAACAATTAATTCAATTCCCAAGTTTTCTGCACGTCCTTTGACAACATCAATTGTTTGCGGAAAACACGATTCAGCAATAAAGAACTTGTTTTTTCCTTCTTTTACATCATTTCGTGAACGAGAATTGTAGAACATAATCATCGCTTCTGCTGCTGCAGTTGACTCATCCAAAAGCGAAGCATTTGCCAATTCCATTCCAGTTAATTCCAAAATCATTGTTTGAAAATTCAATAACGCTTCCAAACGTCCTTGAGAAATTTCAGCTTGATAAGGCGTATAAGCTGTGTACCATCCCGGATTTTCCAGTACATTCCTCAATATTACAGACGGAACAATGGTCTCGTTGTATCCCATTCCAATGAATGATTTAAACACATTGTTTTTTTGTCCTAATGCGGTTACATGTTGCAAATATTCTTGTTCAGTCAAAGCATCTGAAATATTCAATTCCCCCTTCAATCGAATGTGAGATGGAATGGTTTTATCAATTAACTCAGCTAAAGATGCAACTCCGATTTTTTGAAGCATAGCTGATTGTTCAGCGCTGTTTGGACCAATGTGTCTTGTAGAAAAAGCGTTCATGAAATGAAAATTTGAATGTGGGCACAAATATACGATTCCAAAAGTGAAATCACAATG
>CANGLG010000156.1 GCA_947454395.1 Flavobacteriales bacterium | reverse complement strand
GGACGTGTTTTAGCAGTTACGTCCTACGGAAAAAACATTGAAGCCGCATTGGAAAAATCGTATGATTCAATTTCAAAAATCAATTTTGAGGATGCCTATTATCGAAAAGACATCGGACATGATGTTATCTAATTAATTTAAATGAATCCTGAATATATTCTTGTACTTGTTTCACTTGTGGCTTCTGCATTTTTCTCGGGTATGGAGATTGCTTATTTGGCATCCAACCGTTTAAAAATTGAAGTTCAAAAGAAACAAGGTTCAATAAAAAGCAAAGTAATTTCGATTTTCTACAACAATGAGTCTACGATGATTGCCTTGTTGTTATTGGGGAATAACGTCGCTTTGGTTGTATACGGTATGGCTGCAGCTGAGATTTTGAATCCGATATTAAATGACTCGTGGGGAATTCACAATGAAGCATATCGTTTGGTACTCCAAACCTTGATTTCGACACTTTTGGTATTAGTCACAGCTGAATTTTTACCGAAAGCAGTTGTTCAAATTAATCCAAATAGATTCTTGAATATCGGAAGTGCGCCAATGTTAATTGTATACATTTTACTTTATATTCCGACCCAGATTGTATTGTTTATAAGTTCTTCAATATTGCGATTGTTTGGAACTAAACACGAAAGCTCGGATAAAGTATTTTCTCGCGTAGACTTGGAGCATTACGTGGATGATTTGGCTTCAAGAATTAAGTCCGAAGAGGAAATGAGCAAGGACATGCATATTCTTAGAAATGCCCTGGACTTTTCAAACATCAAAGCTCGGGATTGCATGATACCAAGAACTGAAATGGTTGCTGTAGATATTGATGAAAACATTGACGAATTAAAAGCACTTTTCATCGAAAAAGGACTTTCGAAAATTATAATTTACCGAGATTCAATCGACAATGTTATAGGGTATGTACATTCGTTTGATTTATTCAAAAATCCAAATTCCATCAAGCAAATTTTAAAACCGGTTCCTTTTGTTCCCGAAGTCATTACTGGTAAAGAGCTACTTGAAAAGTTTACGGGTGAGCGAAGCAACATGGCTATTGTAACTGATGAATATGGTGGGACTGCCGGATTGGTTACCTTAGAAGACATCATTGAGGAAATCTTTGGTGAAATAGAAGATGAGCATGACAAGGAAGATTGGATGGAAGAAAAAATTTCAAACAATGAATTCCTATTTTCAGCACGTGTTGAAATTGATTACCTCATTGATACCTATGGCCTGAAATTGGAAGAATCTGATGAATATGAAACCTTAGCCGGATTAATTATTCATCAATTGGAAACGATTCCAGAGAAAGGTCGAACGTTGGAATTAAATGGGTACACTTTGACAATTGAAGAAGTGAGTGAACGAAAAATTGAAAAAGTCCGTATTAAAAAATCGGTATGATTCGTTGCTTCTATATTTGTATCCTATTTATTCTATTATCTTTTAAAACATTTTCTCAATCCTACACATTATCGGATGAACTTAAAGAAATTTCCGGACTGGAATTTCTGAATGACACGATTTTGATTGCTCACAATGACGGAGGAAATGACGCGAATTTATATCTACTAAACTTAAAAGGTGAAATCCTAAAAAAAATCAATATTTCGAATGCAAAAAATGTCGATTGGGAGGACATTACAGGTGATGAATCTTATATTTACATCGGTGACATCGGCAACAATCTAAATAAACGAAAAGACTTAACGATTTATCGCATAAGTAAATCTGAAATGTTAGCCCAAGAAGCCATAAATGCCGAATCTATGTCGGTTTCATACGCCGATCAAGTTAATTTCCCACCAGATGATGCACATAAAAATTTTGATTCTGAGTGCTTAATTTCTGCTTTTGGTGATTTATGGATTTTCTCAAAAAATAGAACTGTTCCTTTCGACGGGATTTGCAAAGTTTATCGGTTCAAATTTTCAGGAGGAACAGAAAAACAAATTTCAGTTTTCACGCAGATTAACATTGGTAAGAGTGGTTGGCACTTTGATTCAGTCACAGCAGGTGATTATGAAAAAAACAAATTCTATCTATCAACTTATAACCGCTGGATTTCCTATGAATTGAAAAACAACTCACTAGAACAACTTCACAAAAAGAATTATTCTGAATACAACCAAAAAGAAGCCTTAGTAATTGATTCAAAATCGAATTCGTTGTTTGTGGCAAATGAATTCAACAAAGTGTTAGGAAAGCAAAAATTGAAGAAAATTAATTTAAAATGAGCGAATTAAACCTTAACAATTTTGATGCTGTCATCTTCGATATGGATGGCGTAATAATTGATTCTGAGCCTCTTTGGAAAATTGCTATGGAGGAAGTTTTCAGTGCTTTGGGTTCAACGCTTACAAAAAGTGATTTTCAGAAAACTGTAGGTTTAAGGATTGACGAAGTAATTCATTTTTGGAATGTGACCGAAGGATGGGGAGTAATCGACGAAGCGCAAGTTCAAGAAGATATCATCTCAAAAATGGAAGAACTCATTTTAAAAAATCCGTATCCCCTTGTCGGTGTTGTTGATACTCTGAAATTTTTAAAGGAGAAAAAGATAAAAACCGGTCTGGCTACTTCATCCTCAGGGAGGTTGATTCATGCTGTTTTAACGTCACTTGATATTAAACATTACTTTGATTTTACTTGGTCCGCTGAAAACGAATCTCATGGGAAACCACATCCGGCAGTTTATTTGAGTGTTGCCAAATCATTGGATGTTAGCCCTACAAAATGCCTTGTGATTGAAGACTCTTACAATGGTGTGATTTCAGGTTTGTCTGCACGCATGAAGGTTGTTTGTATCCCTGAAAAAACGCATTTTCCCAATCCTAAATTGGCTTTGGCAGATTTTCAGTTCGAGACCATGGCTGAATTTTTAATTGGCATTTCGAATTGATTTCTTAATTTTCCCTACTCCAAAATTGATTATTTTTTAATCTTTTTTTTGATTATTTTTTAGTATATTCATGTAAAAATGAAATATGGAATTGGAATTAATCAAGAAAAACATCCTCGAAATAAGAGGAAGAAAAGTAATGCTAGACATGGATTTAGCTAAAATCTATGAAGTTGAAACTAGAGTTTTAAAACAAGCGGTTCGTCGAAATATTGAACGTTTTCCTGAAGACTTTATGTTTCAATTGACAGAACTTGAAATGTAAAACTTGGTATCACAAAATGTGATACCAAGTTTAAATCACTTCGGAGGAGCAAAACCTTTTGCCTTTACAGAACAAGGAATCGCTATGTTATCCAGTGTATTAAAAAGCAAAAAAGCGATTCAAATGAACATCGGCATAATGCGTGCATTTGTGATGATGCGCCAATTTGCCCTAACTTATAAAGAACTCTCCGAAAAACTCAACGAACTTGAAAAACAACACAATCAAAAGTTTGACGACATAGAACAAGTATTGACTTACATCATTCAAAAAGACAATCAGAAAACGAAACATGCAATTCGAAAACAAGTCGGATATTAAATAAAAATCATGGAATTAGAACAAATCAAAAACAGCATCCTAGAAATCAGAGGGAATAAAGTTATTCTCGATTTTGAATTAGCAAAAATGTATCAAACAGAAACTAAACGATTGAAAGAATCAGTTAGAAGAAATATTCGAAGATTCCCTTCTGATTTCATGTTTGAATTAACATCAGAAGAATGGGAAAACTTGAGGTCGCAATTTGCGACCTCAAGTTGGGGAGGGCAACGATACTCACCTTTTGCCTTCACAGAACAAGGTGTGGCGATGTTATCAAGTATATTAAATTCTGAAATAGCAATAGATGTAAATATTGCCATCATGCGTGCATTTGTGATGATGCGCCAATTTGCCCTAACCTATAAAGAACTATCAGAAAAACTCATTGAGCTCGAAAAGCAACACAATCAAAAGTTTGACGACATCGAACAAGTATTGAATTACCTCATTCAAAAAGACAATCAGAAAACGCAGCAAACAACCCGAAAACAAGTCGGATATAAAAAGTAAGATATGCAATTAGAACAAATCAAAAACAGCATCCTCGAAATCAGAGGAAAAAAAATCATTCTTGATTTTGAATTGGCCAAAATGTATCAAGTTGAGACAAAGTATTTAAAACGAACCGTTCGAAATAATCTAAAAAGATTCCCCTCAGACTTTATGTTTGAATTGACATCAGAAGAATGGAATCATTTGAGGTGCAATTTTAGCACCTCAAAAAACGCCGGTGGAATAAGGTATTTGCCTTTCGCTTTTACAGAACAAGGTGTCGCAATGTTGAGTGGACTGCTTAATTCTGATATTGCAATAGAAATGAATATCGCCATCATGCGTGCATTTGTGATGATGCGCCAATTTGCCCTAACCTATAAAGAACTATCAGAAAAACTCATTGAGCTCGAAACGCAACACAATCAAAAGTTTGATGATATTGAACAAGTATTGACATACCTTATACAAATAGACAATCAGAAAACCCAGCAAGTAAATCGAAAAGAAGTTGGATATAAAAAGTAAATCAATGAACGCACAACAGCATATACTTTCTTTCAAAAATTACCTAAACTATAGACGTTATAGCCAAAACACCGTCAAAACCTACTCAGATGCACTTGAAGTTTTTTTCAGATTTTTCAATGATAGACCTCCAGAAATTATAAACATTGATGACCTTATTCAATTCAATACCGAGTATATACTTAAGAAAAACCTTTCAGCCAGTTATCAAAACCAAGTGATTAATGCCATCAAATTGTTTTACAGAAATCGCTTTAACCGAACGATGGAGGTAGATTTCATTCAGCGACCAAGACGTGAAAAACGCTTACCAAATGTTCTCAGTAAAGATGAAGTAAAGTCAATTTTAGAATCGCCAACAAATCTAAAACATCGAGCCATGCTAAGTTTGATTTATGCATGTGGCTTAAGAAGAAGTGAACTGCTGAACTTGACTCTAAAAGACATTCTTTCAGACCGCAACTTACTTTTCATTCGGCAATCCAAAGGTAAAAAAGACCGAGTTGTGCCTATCAGTATCAAGCTCATTGATATGCTGCGCGATTATTATAAAGCGTTCAAACCAAAAATGTGGTTATTTGAAGGGCAATTACCAGGAGAGAAATACAGTGAAAGAAGTATTCAACTTGTTTTAAATCAAGCTGTAACAAAAGCTAAAATAAACAAACCTGTTAGCTTGCATTGGTTGCGTCATAGTTATGCAACACATCTCCTTGAAAATGGGACTGATTTACGCTACATTCAAGAACTTTTGGGGCATTCGAGTTCACGAACGACAGAAATTTACACCCATGTTAGCACGAAGAATTTACAACAAATTCGTTCTCCTTTTGATGATTTGTAAAGATTATTAGTATTTTAGCTATGCGCAATAAAACTTCGCTTATACACCCCTATTTAGTGATTTGAGGCAGTTTTGTAGCGCGTATAAGTAAGTTGGAATCAATCAGCGTAACCCGGTCGGTATACCCTGATCACTGGAGTGCTTAACTTTATTGAATACAAACTGATTTTTACTTTTTAGAGTTCTACGCTGGCAGCGGCCAAATCCAAT
>CANGLG010000155.1 GCA_947454395.1 Flavobacteriales bacterium | reverse complement strand
CTCGCTCTAGAATTTGCAAATCAAGATGTTGAATTTGTTCCAACTCATCTTCTTTTATTTGATTCAAACTAAAAAAAGCTGTTTCGCCATATTGAGCATATTTAATCTTTGAAGCTAGTGTGTTTATGTTTTTTCGTACTTGTTCAAATTCAGTAGCTTCTCGTATTTTCTGATTCAGAATAAGTTCTTTTTTTGTCTCTTCGATTATTTCTTCAATTTGAATCAGTTTTTCCGATGCAAAAGTCCTAATCTGTTTATCAGAATTTCGCATGTTATCTCGCGTTGCATATCCGGGATATCCTGGAATCAACGAACCAATTTTATCTAAAATGTTAACTTGTCTTTTAGTCATTATTTTATTTCAACCACAAATATATCTAAAAACATTTTAGTTATTATAAAACATATAAACTTAATATAAATGCACTTCAACCTAGTGTGTAGTAATTTTATCTTGTGAAAAACAAAGTAGCAGAGAAGATTCGCATGGAGCGTTTGCGGTTAAACCTCAGCCAACAAAACATGGCAGATGAATTGGGTATTACCATTGCGGCTTATTCCAACCTCGAAAGAGGTGTTACAGAAATTTCCATTTCACGCTTAAATATCATCGCTGAGATATTAAAACAACCAATTGTTTATTTTCTCTCTGAGGAACAAGTGGTAGAAGAACCAAGTTCTTATCAAACGAAGACTTTTTCGGGTGATCTTACCCAACAGGTTTACATGCTCATAAAAGAAGTGCAACAGCTACAATCGGATGTAAAAAGGATTGATTTGGAGTTGGCAGAGGTGAGAGGGGTTTAGTTTTCTTTTTATTTATACTTTCTTTTTTGGCATTGCCCCAAAAAAGAAACAAAAAAACGCTAGCGCTAGGCAAAATCTCTTACCCTTCTTCTGTTTGAATCTGAAATTTTAAAAACTCGCTTCCGCTTTGCTTCACCTCAAACAGTTCAAAATTTCTACGATTCTTCACCGAGTGGGTCCCAAGTGATTTTTCCAATGCGCGGGGATCGTGGGAATGGAAATTAATTCTCTCTTCGTTACACAAAGATTATTGGTGGATCTAACTCAACTTTCATACAGTGTTAACGAAAGTCTGAGCGGAGATGCGGTCCATGTAGGCGAAGCCGGAATGTCAGGACAAAAGCACGTAGCGATTAGACTGAGTGTTCCGAAGGAAACGCCTTGTGAAAGTTGAAAAAAGCAGTTTTTTGTTACTTTTTTTCTGCTTCGGAAAAAAAAGTAAGAGAAGAAATATAGTGTTGTTTTTTCTTTTTAGCATAGCCCTAAAAAGAAACAAAAAAAGTCTAGCGCGGGGATCGAAGGGAGATGAAATAGTTCTACCCGTATTTAATAAAAAGTTAGATTTAGCTTCCTCCATCGAGGGAGGAATGAGGAGGGTGAAAATATTTTATGACTTAGAATAATTAAACGATTGAAATAATTTTGATTGTCACCCCTCTTAATCTCCCCTTGAAGGGAGAAACATAATTTTGCTTCGCCTCAAAAGAAATAGTAGAGTTCCCACACAACTTTCATACAGCGTTAACGAAAGTCTGAGCGAAGATGCGGTCCGTGACAGCTTTGCTGGAGCAAAAGGACAAAAGCACGCAGCGATTAGACTTAGTGTTCCCCAGGAAACGCCTTTTGAAAGTTGAAATGCAGTTTTTAGCTTCGCTGCTACTGCGTGGTGCCTTACTTTTTTCTGCATTGGCAAAAAAGTAAGAGAAAGAAAAAAGTCAAGAGGTAGAAAGATTTAACTACCCTTGTTGTTTTAGTAATTTCTTTGCGATTTAGAATCCTACAAAAATGTTAAACAAAAACTAAACTAGTTTCCCAACAACTACTTTGTCTCCATCGATTAAAACGGGACGTTTCAAAAACGTATATTCATCCAGTATCAACTGACGAAAATCCTCATCTTTCAAAGACTTGTCTTTTAGTCCAAATGTTTTATACTTAATAGCACGTTTTGAAAATAATGCTTCATAAGAGCCCGCTGTCCCTTTCAAGAAATCGAGGGTTTTTGCATCAATATTATTTGCTTTGATATCAATCAACTCGAACTCATTGAGTGAGCCAAATTCCTTCATTAAGCGACGGCACGTATCGCACGTGCTCAAATAATAAATGCGTTTCATTAACAGAATTCGTCGTAGGCTGCTTCCAAATTTGCAGCAATCATCTGAGCTGTTCCGCCTTCAATGTGGTGTCTTTCTAAAAAATGAACCAACTTTCCTTCTTTGAATAATGCAATGGATGGTGAAGATGGTGGATAAGGTAAAAAGTATTTTCTTGCCTGCGCAACTGCATCTGTGTCAACACCTGCAAATACAGTTGTCAAAGATGAAGGTTTTTTATCGTTTTGTAAAGACAGCTTCACTCCCGGACGCATATTTCCTGCAGCACATCCACAAACGGAATTCACCACAACTAAAAGCGTTCCATTTGCGTCTTGAATCGTCTGATCAACCTCAGCTGCACTTGTTAATTCCTGAAACCCAACGATTGTAAGGTCTTCTTTCATTGGTTTTACTAATTCTGCTGGATACATAAGTTTTCGTTTTAAATATTACTCAAAATTAACAATAAGAAAAATGTGATTGTTCAGATTATAGAATTTTAACCTCTTAATTCTTGACAAAACGCATAACTCCTTGTTTCGTTCGAATAAAATAAAGGCCACTTTGCAAATCAGAAACGTCAATCCAATTATTTGAAACACAAACTTGTTTCATTTGCTTTCCGGATAAATCACAAATCGAAATGAATTCATTTTCAACTCCTTCAATAAAAAAAGCACTTCCGACTGGATTAGGTGAAATTTGAATTTTTTCTTTTTTTATCTCGGGATTTTCCGAAACACTGCAAACAGAATATTGAATTACATGATCTGACATTACATATTGGCTTGAAGAATCGACCGGATTAATAACTCGTTTTTTCCATTGGATAGTAACATCGCAATCATTTGAAGAATCCCCATTGATTTCTACAATTGAATAACCGTATTCCATTTCATGAAAAACACGATTCGGACTAAACGGACCATTATCTCCATTGTAATTGCTGTATTGTGACATCAACCATCCACCACCTGTTCCAACTAAGTATTGATAAATATCATTCTGTGTGTTTCCGTCACCATCATCAACCAAAGCTGCATCCAAAAAGTGATCATGTCCACAAAAATATACCCTTGCTCCGGCAGATTTCAAACTATTCCAAAATGTATTTCTCGCACTCACCGAATCATCCAAACAATCCGCATGAAAAACTTTAAAAGCCGCTTCATGACCAAAGACAAATAAATGTCTGCTTGTATTGGTATTCAACTCCTGATCCAACCAAGTTTGATTTATTTCATGGATATTCTTGTAAACATCAAGCAAAATCAGTTTCGCGTTTTTGTGGGTAACGGAATAGGTCAAATTCGTTTCGCCGCTTGGTCCATTCTGTGGAAAAGCATAACTTCCAGAAAATGCATTATTCCAAATATTGATGTTGTTATTAGCATCATCTTCGTGATTTCCTCTTATTCCATAAATTGGAATTCCGGCATTGTAAATCGGGGTAAAAATAGTCTTCCAATGTTCCAATTCAGATAGTAATTGTGCTCCCGGCGTTCCTAATCCACCTTCAGCTAAATCTCCTGAAACAACTACAAAATCCAAACTGTCGGACAACATATAAGGAATCATTTCTGCAATGGTATCTGAGGCGCCAACATGCGTATCTCCAACCACAACAAATCGCCAATTTGTTTGTGCAATTAGGTGTTGTAAATTCCCAACAATGAGTGAGACAAGAATTAGTGTTTTAATGAAGTTATTTCTCATTTGCAGCCATTCGATGAAGCTCTTTCATTCGGTAGGCATAAAAAGCCAGGTATAAAAAGCAGACAACCCCAACCCAATAAGAATGCTGAATTCCGAGTAATTTATTTGAGGCCAATGCTCCTTGCGCTGTTGAAATGAATCCTCCTCCCATTATCATCATAATCAAGAGACTGGATGCTGTATTTGTCTTTTCTCCCAAACCGGCTATACCCAAAGTGAAAATACAAGGCCAAAGTGTGCTACAAAATAAACCGACAGAAATAAAAGCAAATACGCTTACCAACCCTGAAGCAAAAATGCCAGTAATCAATGCTATGATTCCTAAAAAGGAATAGATTAACAACTGTTTTGCCGGGTTACCCTGACTGATTTTATCAGCGATTATTAAAATGATTACGATTCCAAAATAAGGATAAAACTTCGCGATGTCTGCTCCAGCGATTAGATTTACCATTAAGAAAATTCCAAACGCCACAAAAGGAAGAACAATTCCCATCACTGATTTTTGTTTTTCATTCAAATTGAATACTCCGGCAGCAGAAGTCCATCTTCCAATCATCAAACTAGCCCAAAATAAAGAAACAAAAGGAGCGACTCCATTTTCCGGGGTTCCAAGTTTTTGCTTCATAAATTCAGGTAAATTACTTGCTGTTGCTACTTCTACGCCCACATACAAAAAAATTGCTATCATTCCGAGTAAAACCTGCGGGTGTTTTAACGTTTCCAAAATACTCACTTGTTTTTTTTCCTTTTGATCTCCAATGTGATCAGGAACAGATGAAAATTTAAAGACAACAGCTGCAATAATAAATGCTGCACCTAAAATCAAATAGGGGATTTTTACTGCTTGTAAATTCAAGGTTGTATCTCCGTGAGACATTCCTCCGAAAATGGCAAATGATACAATCACAGGACCGATAGTGGTTCCAACATTGTTTATTCCTCCAGCAAGACTCAATCGAATATTTCCTTTTGATGGATCACCCATTTGAATGGCCAGTGGATTTGCAGCAATTTGTTGAAGTGAAAACCCCAATCCAACAATAAACAAGCCTGAAATAAGTAAAATAAACGAAGCATTATTGGAAGCCGGAATAAATAATAGCGTTCCGATGGCAGAAATAACTAGTCCGAGTGCTAAACCATTTCGATATCCAATGGCATTTAAGATGTCTTTCTTGATTACCGATGAGATAACAAAGTATAAGATCGAACCAACGGTATATGCTACGTAAAAAGCAAAGGATATTAATTGAGATTCCAATTGAGATAAATGAAGTGCCTTTTTAAAGACTGGAATCAAAATATCATTGCTGGCGGCAACAAATCCCCAAAAGAAAAAAATACTGATTAAGGTAATTAAAGCACCAACATTTACAGAGCGATCTTCTGCATCTAAAATAGTATCCGAATTTGTTTGCATGATATTTATTTTCTGCCAAGTTAACAGAAAACAAAAACTAACCTACTTTTTCTTCCGCTTTATTTGAACTATCCGCTATTGAAAACATCTTTTTTACTGTTTTCACAATGGAATTTTTATCGAAACCACAATCAGCCCAAAGTTCTTCCTGCGTGCCATGGTGAATGTAATCGTCAGGAATACCAAGACGAGTAACTTGCGCAGAATAACCTTGATCTACCATGAACTCTAAAACAGCCGATCCAAAACCACCCATTAAACATCCGTCCTCAATGGTAATGACTTTTTTGAATTTGGTAAACACTTCATG
>CANGLG010000154.1 GCA_947454395.1 Flavobacteriales bacterium | reverse complement strand
TTTTCAACCTATTATAATTTTCTAATTCAGATTTTGACAAACCAATGGAACTTAAGGTAGATAAAAAATAGTTTTTTATAAAATCCATATTCTGATTTGGTTTTACAGAAATTATCATTGGAACTTCCCAATTTTCTGAACTTCCATCAATAGACTGTGGATCTTTAACTTCCAAGGAATAGTCGTAAGATTGTTGTAAAAGGTTGTGAACAGTTCCAATTAAATTTCTAATAATATTCCTTTCACTTTCTTCATTCAACAATTGTTGCTTAATATTTAAAGCAAACAAGCCGCCTTTTATTTCAACAGCAATTCCTTTTGCCTCAACAAAAGATGTTAGTTTGTCAACAGAAACTATTACTCGTAATGTTGAAGCCCAAGTTCCACTTGGTAATTGAGATTCATTTAATACCTCATACGATTTGATGTTTCCACTTGACACGGAAGACATTTGGTCAGCAACTATTTCATCATTAAATATTTCCGTTTTTGAAGAAATGAACGTACCAAATGCTTGTTCAATTGCATTTCGTAAAGCATTTTTTTTTGCTTCTTCACTTGTCAATCCTTGACCTTGAGCAGTAATAACAACCCCATTAACTAACTCATCAAGTTTTTTCTTAACCTCAGTTGAGAATATTGAAGATGGGTATTTTTTCAGGAAGTTTTCATAACTTTCTTTGGTGCCTTGTTTTTTTGAATTATTGAAAGAAATTTCCTCTATTTTTTTTGGTAATAATAATGAATAATGGGAGTCTGGGTATTTTTTTAAAAAATTCTCAAGACAAACCACATCATTTTTATCTTCACATGCTTTATAATCGATTTCTACTATTTTATTTGATAAATCCTTGGATTTAATTGAATTTGGATATTTCTTAATAAATCCTTGCATTTTTGAAATATCGTTCGCTTGAATACATAAATTATATTCTATTTCCTCGATTTTTTGTTTTGCATTTTGAACTTGAACAGCATTTGGGTACTTTTTAATAAATTCTTCAATGGCTTCTTTTGATTGTTTTTCTAATGCTTGTTCATATTTCCAATTATGATAGGAATCCAACCCTTTTTTATTTGCTGGTGTATCTTTGAAATTTTGTAAAAAGAGATTGTATTTTATTTCGGTTCGATCTTCTTCAATTTTTGAAAGTGCCAAAAGAGCCAAAGAATCAATTTGAAATGGTAATTTTTCCAAACATAAATTAAATGATTTACACCAGTCTTTGTCTAATGAATTGTTTTTACCCCAGCTGTTAACATATTGTAAATAATTAAACGCGGCTTCTAATTCATATTTCGGGTAATTGGTATTTGAATAAACTTTGTACATAGCAAAGGCCCAAAGTGGAGAAGTTGGATTTTGATTTTTAAAATCTGTAATTAAATTAATACCCTCATCGAAATTGTTATTGTTTATATAATCAATGGCTTTTTTTATCTTTTTCTCTTGGCCAAAAACACAAACAGTTGATGCCATTAAAAATAGGAAAACAACTTTTTTCATACTTTTTTATCTTTTATTGTTTCACTTCCCTTGCATAGATAAAAACCATGCGCAGCGCATCTGAATTATCAAAATTTGTAAGTAATTCAAGACCTTGAGAAAAACCCATGGAATTTTGTTTTATTTGTTCCACCGTTTCAACAATTGTTGACGTTTTATTTGATGAGTCTTTTGTTTCTTTGGTAGAAATGACCATATCCATCGAAATAGTTGACCCATTTAAAAAGGTGTTTGCTTGAGATTGCGCTTTTACTTGAGCCAAACGATTCATTGTTGCTTCACTTGTGTATTTGGCTTTTTCCAAACTAATTACCGAAACAAGATATTGATGGTCGTAGTCATCAACTATTTTCACTCCTTCAAAAGGCTTAGAAGAATACATGCGCTTAACAAAGTTTGTTAGGCTAACTTTTTCGTCATTGAAGGATTGAGAAAATGATAATTCACAGATCATTGAAAATATAATAAAGGCTAAAAATTTCATGACTTCAATGAGTGTAATTATTTAATAAGAAATTTAAAACTTCAACAAAGCACCAATCAGTATGCCCATTTGAGCATAGCCATTGATGATTAATTGTAATAGGATTCGTAACACGGTTATTTCTGCGGTAAATGTGATGAGCCAATATTAAAATTTCAGCAGGCATTGATTTTTGTTGATTTGCGTTAATTCGAAATTGTAACCCTCCATTTGGCATCCATTTAATAAAATGATAGTTATCACCCAATAATTGATTTGGAACAAGTCGATTTTGAAGGTTTAACAAAAATTGAATACCTTGAATATTATCTATCATCTCCAATAAATATTATTATAAGTGATTGTTTTCGGCTGGTTTCGGGTATATTCCACCGCCACCTCTCGATAGGCATTCACACGAATTTTATCTAATTCGAGATTACGTTTAGATTGCTTTTCTTGATTAATCGCGTCTCGTTGAGCTTGATTTTCTCGATAATCATCATCCCTCCTGGATTTTTCCTCCGTAATCCTAACTTGCTCTTTTTGTGCTGCAATTTTATCGGCATACTGCTTCATTTTAAATTGCCATCTTGCTTTTTCGTCAGCTTTCAGTTTGGAATCAATGGATTTAACAAGAGCATCAACATCGGTTTGGCAAGATGCCATTGGGTTTATTGAAGAAAGAATATCTCCCGCTTTTACGGCTCCTTCTGGTGTTTGATTAGCAGTCCAAGTTAATTTTGCTTCGTTTAATTTTGTCTTACAATCAGCTTCAATTTTCTGTTGGTAAATGGAAGATAGCGTGTCCAAACACTTGAAGTAGCATTCTTGACAGACTTCGGGTACTAAGGATAATTGATAAATCGCTTCATCGTATTTTTCTTGTTTTACCAATGTTTGGGCATCTTTAATGATGAAATCACAATTCGTGCTGTAATAAGAGATGATTTTATTTTTTCCTTCCTCTATAAATGCTGATATATCTTTGTTTTTAGGATTGATTGTTTTGATTGCCTCAATAAATGCCTTGTTTTCGTTCGTTCCAACACCCTTTAAACTCATCGTCATATTCGCAAAAACAGTGTTTGTCAGTGCGTCACCTATAAAAAAAGTAACATCAACATTTTGCGCAATCATTTGTGGAGGGCCGGCAATGATATCTTTTGTTCCTACATTCACATTTGCTGTGATAATGAATCTTGGGTTTACCTGACTTCCTCCCATTCCATTGTTACTAGCAATTTGACTAAGTTTGGTTTTTAATAACTCTTTCGATTCCGCAGGTATATTTAATTTGTCGGATAAATGGGTGTTCAAGATAATTCTTCCAAAATCATCCAATTTTACCTGTGCGGTTAATCCACCTAAAAGAGCAGAAAAAACCAATAAAAGAATTGTATTTCGCATAATGTTATTTTTCTCCAAAAACTAAAATGGCTTCCCCTAATCCCCGAGTCATTAATTTAACTTCATAATTAAATGGGGCTGCTTTGAAGTATTTTTGCAATCCCTTAGCAAATTGCCGGGCATCAACTGCATTATTGTTTGAGTCATACAATGGTATTCTGACTTGTTCGCATCTGATTTTATTCTCAGAAGCATCAGAAACATTAAATCTTCCTTTCACTGTATTTTTTTGAAGCCACTCGTTCACATAATCAATGATGTCTTTTTCATCCACTTCAGTTTCAAAATCTTTGTCCCAACTATTCCATTTTTTCAATGTCAAAGTAATTTCTCTCCCATTATTAAACATATCATCAAAATGAGCTTGAAATTGAGCTACGAAAGGGTCAATATTTGATAGAATTGCATTTTGTAACAAAACTGGAACTATCTCTGTATTATTCGGAGAACCGTTCCCTGTTGAAGCAGCTATTCGTTTACTCGTATATGCATCAAATGCTTCTAATACAAAAGAAACAACTCTGCCATTGTCTGTTTTTGACACCTTCCACCAAATTTGGATTATGATATCTGCTTTTGCTTTGTTTTTCAATTTATCCAACGGACTTTCTGAGATTCCTGAACCCGATGATGCACTAGTAGTCATGTTATCTTCTGCTGTTTTGGCTTCAATAGCTTTTAATTCCTGCTCGGCATCTTTTAAGGGAAAACCTCTATCAATCATCAAAGAACCGATTTTACTAATAACTTGACCTATTTCCGTATCCTCTTGAAATGCTTGTTTGTAATTCGGGACTTTTTGCTTTGTTCCTTGATTATCGAACTCAGTCATGAAATAGCGTTGTTCACACCAATTGTCACTTGGTAAAATCATAAGCGTAGGTTTCTTTGCTTGTGAAAAGCTAAGAATTGAAATCCCAAGCGAAAAAAGTAAAAAAATATGTTTCATTAGAATCCTGTGTTTAATGGTTTAATAATCTCTTTTTCTTCCAAATGTTTTCTAAGTGAGGCTTTCATAACCGTGACTTTAAAACTATTGGTCTGTGTATTGTGGTTAGAATTTAAATCCTCATTATTAGAAACGTATAATTTCCATTCACCTCGTTTTGATAAAAACTTCCTTTTGTATTTATTGAATGTTCTCTTTTCATCTGCATTTCTCAATAGTGGTGGCTGAGATTGGCAGTTTGCTGAACTTATTGTTGTATATAAAACAGCCATTATCGCATCTTTTTGTGCTTTTTGCAAATTGTATTTTGTTGGTTTTTTTGTTGGTGTTACAATTAATTCTATTGAACCATTATCAATGCGTTGACAGTTGTATTGACAATTCATTTTTTGGGAAAATGAACTACCAGACCAAATAATGACAATCAAAAGTTTTATTTTGACGAAATTCTTCATACAACAAATATATCTAAAAACATTTTAGTATTTCTAAAACATATAAACTTAATGTAAATGTAATTCAACGTGGTGTGTAGTAATTTTATCTTGTGAAAAATAAAGTAGCAGAGAAGATTCGTATGGAGCGCTTGCGGCTAAACCTCAGTCAACAAAACATGGCCGATGAGTTGGGAATTACCATAGCGGCTTATTCCAACCTCGAAAGAGGGGTTACAGAAATTTCAATTTCACGCTTAAATATAATCGCTGAGATATTAAAACAACCAATTGTTTATTTTCTCTCTGAGGAACAAGTGGTAGAAGAACCAAATTCTTATCAAACAAAGACTTTTTCGGGTGATCTCACCCAACAGGTTTATATGCTCATAAAAGAAGTGCAACAGCTGCAATCGGATGTGAAGAGGATTGATTTGGAGTTGGCAGAGGTGAGAGGGGTTTAGTTTTCTTTTTTGGCATTACTTCCCTTCGGTCAGTGAGATCGCTTTGCTAAGTTGCCCCAAAAAGGAACCAAAAAGTCTAGCGCCGGGCAAAATCACTTACCCTTCTTCGGTTTGAATCTGAAATTTTAAAAACTCGCTTCCGCTTTGCTTCACCTCAAACAGTTCAAAATTTCTACGATTCTTCACCGAGTGGGTCCCAATTGATTTTTCCAATGCGTGGGGTTCGTGGGTAAGGAATTATTTTTACTTCGTTTTTTAAATTAATGCCTTTGTCTCACAAAAAATAGATGAGTTCCCACACAACTTTCATACAGCGTTAACGAAAGTCTGAGCGGAGATGCGGTCCATGTAGGCGAAGCCGGAATGTCAGGACAAAAGCACGTAGCGATTAGACTGAGTGTTCCGAA
>CANGLG010000153.1 GCA_947454395.1 Flavobacteriales bacterium | reverse complement strand
AAGCCCTTTCTTCAGCTTTACCAGTGAAATCCTGATAGATTGCAAAACTTGAATTAATTCCTTCTCCTTTCAAGAATAATCTTCGTAATGAAGTTCCAGAACCTTTTGGAGCAACCAAAACAACATCAACATTATTCGGCGGAACAATTCCTGTCTGCTCATGAAATGTCACCCCGAATCCATGTGAGAAATAAAGAGTTTTTCCTTCAGACAAATTTGATTCAATTGTTTTCCATGAATCAATCTGACCTGCATCTGAAAGCAAATACATAATTACTGTGGCTTTCTTACAAGCTTCGTCGATTTCAAATAAAGTATCTTCAGGTTTCCATCCGTCAGAAACAGCCTTGTCCCAACTCTTACCACCTTTTCTTTGACCAACAATCACATTGAATCCATTATCTCTAAGATTCATCGCTTGTCCCGGTCCTTGAACGCCATATCCAACAACAGCAATCACGTCGTTTTTTAATACTTCTTTTGCTTTTTCTAAAGGAAATTCTTCTCTTAATACTACGCGTTCCTCAACGCCTCCAAAATTGATTTTTGCCATTTTTTATGTTTTAACTTATTACTTTTTTTATAATCTAATTATTTTTTCAATTTAGTTTTTAAAAGAGATTCAAGGACAGAAATATACGATTAATCAATCCGCAACTTTTTAACCTTAAACCTCAAAACTCATTTCCGTCAAATAATCCTCGAGGGTTTTCATTGGTTTTGAAATAGCGACTCTTCCTGATTTTGCATATTCTAGAACTCCAAATGGATGAAGCGCTTCAAATAAACTATTTATTTCTTCCGGGCGCCCAGTTTTCTCAATCGTTGTAAATTCGGGACTTAAAGAAAGTATTCGAGCATGATGCATTCTAAGAATTTGCTCCATTTCTCCTCCATTATTTAAATTTGTAGGTAATTTATACAGTGCCATTTCCTGATAAACAACCTCTGAATCTGAATGATAAAACGCTTTCAAAACATCAACCTGCTTTTCAATTTGGTTTACGACCTTTATCACTTTTTCTTCAGAAGTGTTTACAACAATGGTATAACGAAAAACACCTGGAACTTCGCACTCAGAGGCTGTAATGCTTTCAATGTTCAAATGTCTTCTTGTGAAAATTATCGTTATTCTATTTAGAATTCCAATGCTATTTTCTGTAAAAACGGATATATTAAATGTTTGTTCCATGCTTTTCTGTTAATAAAATTTCAGACACTGAGGCTCCTGTTGGAACCATCGGAAATACGTTTTCTTCTCTTTCAACAATAACTTCAAGTAAATAACTATTTTTATTTGATAATAAGTTATTTAAGCCAATTTTTAAATCTTCTCTAGTTGTTACTTTTTCCCCGGAAACTCCATATCCTTCTGCAATTTTTAAAAAATTAGGATTTTTAATATCAGTAAAAGAATAACGTCGGTCAAAAAACAATTGTTGCCATTGACGAACCATACCAAGGAAGTTGTTATTCAAAATCACAATTTTAACTGCAGCGCCACATTGCAAAATTGTTCCTAGTTCTTGGATAGTCATCTGAAAACCACCATCACCGATAATTGCAATCACCTCTTTTTCGGGTGCACCTAATTTAGCTCCAATGGCTGCCGGTAAAGCAAAACCCATTGTACCTAAACCACCAGATGTAATGTTTGTTTTTGGTTTCTGATATTTAAAATATCGTGAAGTAATCATTTGATGTTGGCCCACATCAGTAACGACAATTGCTTCCCCGTCTGTTATTTCAGAAATCAAATTAACAACTTCTGACATTTTCAATTCTCCTTCTTTCGGGTGAATTGCATCCGTGATAACTTCCTCGTATTCCTCTAATTCAAGTTTTCTAAATTCATTGAGCCATTCATCGTGATTTTTCGATTGAACGAGTTTATTTAAAGCTGTCAAAGCTTCTTTTGCGTCCGAATGAATTGCAATTTCTGCCGGAATTATCTTATTTAACTCCGCTTTATCAATGTCAATATGTATCAATTTCGCTTGCTTCGCATAACGAGAAACATCTCCCGTAACGCGATCATCGAAACGCATTCCAATGGCAATTAATACATCACATTCATTCGTCAATACATTTGGAGCATAATTACCATGCATTCCTAAATACCCCACATAATTTGGGTGTTTTGCAGGAAAAGCACCTAGACCTAAAAGTGTTGAAGCAACAGGTAATCCAGATTTCTCAACAAATGTCATCAATTCATTTTGCGCTTCCGACAAAAGAATGCCTTGTCCAATTAACAAATATGGCTTTTTTGCATTATTTATCAATGATGCCGCTTTGTGAAGCAAATCAACATTTAACTCTGGTTTCGGTAAGTAACTTCGTATTGAGGAACATTTTTCATACTGAAAGTCAAATTTCCCAAATTGCGCATCTTTAGTTATGTCAACTAATACTGGTCCAGGTCGACCTGTAGAAGCAATGTAAAATGCCCGAGCTATGGCAGCAGGAATATCTTCAGATTTCGTTACTTGAATATTCCATTTTGTTACAGGCATTGAAATCCCAATTACATCCGTTTCCTGAAAAGCGTCTGTTCCAAGTAAATGTGATGCTACCTGTCCAGTGATACAAACAACAGGCGTTGAATCTATCAATGCATCAGCCAAACCAGTAATTAAATTCGTTGCTCCTGGTCCTGATGTAGCAAATACCACTCCCGTTTTTCCAGAAGACCTTGCAAATCCTTGTGCAGCATGAATCGCACCTTGTTCATGACGAACTAAGATATGATTAACTTGTTCTCTAAAATCATATAGCGCATCATAAATTGGCATTATCGCTCCTCCTGGATAACCAAAAATTGTACTTACGTCCTCAGCTAATAATGAACGTATTACTGATTCTGCGCCAGTTATATTCATTTTATTCATAGTTCTTTATTCTTATAAATCAGTAAGACAACCAAGTGATGCACACGAAACTGATTTCGCATATTTATACAAAGCTCCTTTTTTCACTTTTAATTCAGGTTGTTTCCAATTACTTTTTCTTTTTTGTAATTCAACATCACCTATTTCTAGAATCAATTTATTTTCAATTGCATCTATCGTAATTATATCTCCATTTTCAACCAAGGCAATTGTGCCACCATCAAAGGCTTCTGGAGAAATATGTCCAACCACAAACCCATGAGTTCCTCCAGAAAATCGTCCATCTGTAATTAACGCAACGGATGACCCCAATCCCGCACCGATAATCGCAGAAGTTGGCTTTAACATTTCGGGCATCCCAGGCCCTCCTTTTGGACCACAATACCTAATTACCACAACATCACCAGCTTTCACAAGTCCACTTGAAATCCCTTTAATCGTTTCAAATTCGTCATCAAATACGACTGCTGGACCTCTAAAAAACTCACCTTCTTTTCCTGTGATTTTAGCAACAGAACCTCTTTCTGCTAGATTTCCTTTTAATATCTGTATGTGTCCTGTTTCTTTTAATGGATTATCAATTGGGACAATTACTTTTTGATTCTCAACCAAAGAGGGAACTTCCGTTAAATTCTCTGCCAAAGTTTTGCCAGTTACAGTAATACAATCACCATGAAGTAAATTCTTTTCTAACAAGTACTTCATTACGGCTGGAGTTCCACCAATTAAATGTATATCCTCCATCAAATACTTACCGCTTGGTTTTAAATCTGCTATTAGTGGAATACGATTACTTATCTCTTGAAAATCACTTAATTTCAAATCTACACCTACAGCATGAGCCATTGCAAGCAAATGTAAAGTGGCATTCGTTGAACCGCCAAGTGCAGAAACAACAACCATTGCATTTTCAAATGCTTTACGTGTCATGATGTCGCTTGGTTTAATATCCTTTTCAAGTAATAGCCGGATTGCACTTCCTGCCCGAAGGCATTCTTGTTGTTTTTCTTCACTCGTAGCAGGATTTGATGAACTGTAAGGTAAACTCATTCCCAATGCTTCAATAGCACAAGCCATTGTATTTGCAGTATACATTCCACCGCAAGCTCCTGCCCCAGGACAAGCATTTTTTATTACGCCATTATAATCTTCATCAGAAATATTATTGGCAATTTTCTGTCCCAAAGCTTCAAATGCCGAGACGATATTTAAACTTTGTCCTTTCCATTTTCCTGAATGGATTGTTCCACCGTAAACCATTATTGCAGGACGGTTTAATCTTCCCATTGCAATTAGAGAACCTGGCATATTTTTGTCGCAGCCCATAACAGCGACAATTCCATCATACCATTGTGCCCCAACTACAGCTTCTATGGAATCAGCAATAATATCCCTTGAAACCAAGGAATAACGCATTCCATCTGTACCATTGGAAATACCATCACTAACACCGATTGTATGAAATATCAAACCGACAAGATCGGCTGCACCAACTCCCATTTTGACAGTTTTTGCCAAATCATTCAAATGCATATTACAAGTATTCCCCTCGTAACCACTTGCAACAATACCAACTTGTGCTTTCATCATATCGGATTCGGTCAATCCTACACCATATAACATGGCTTGTGCAGCAGGTTGAGTCTCGTCCTGAGTTATCGTTTTGCTATATTTATTAAGTTCCATTTTATAAGTAAAATTCTTTGTATTCATTAAAAGCAACTCTTCGCTTGTATTTTCTTTGAACCATGTAACTGTTGGAATCCTCCCATTTCATTGGGAATACAAAATCATTAAATTGCTTTATTCCTATGACCTCTGCTGCTGTTCCGCAAAAGAATGCAATATCAGCTGAATATATTTCATCAGGTGTGAATAATCTTTCCTCTACTTCAATATCCAATTCTCGAGCAATTTCAAACACGGTGGATCTAGTAATTCCGGAAAGAATATTTCCCAAAGGAGCCGTAAATAACTTACCATTCTTTTCGTAAAAGAAATTTGCACCTGGACCTTCAGCAACATATCCATTAATATCTGTTAACAACGCCTCATCAAATCCTTTTTGTTTCGCCTCTGTAGTTGCTAAAATACTATTTGTGTAATGACCTACAACTTTCGCTTGAACGTGACATGATTTCGGATTTGGCCTTTGGTAGGAAGAAAGCATCACATTTAATAAATTATCACCCAAATATTTCCCCCATTCCCAAGCCATCATTACTAAATGAACCTCATTTGTAGGAGTTAGCGACATATTGGCACCAAGATATACCAGTGGGCGAATGTATGCATCCTTTAAATTATTAATTTCCAATAAATCGTAAGATATTTTTTCAAGTTCTTCGATTGTCCATGGAAAAGAAATATGCATTGATTCAGCCGAATATTTCAAACGTTCGTAATGCTCTTTCGCTTTAAAGATTCGAACTCCATCAGGTGTGTCGTAAGAACGAATACCCTCAAAAACGCCACTTCCATAGTGCAGTGTTTGAGCGTATAAATCGGTTTGAGCCTCATTTGCCGGAACAAACTTGCCGTCTAAATAAACTTTTGTGTCTGCTTTAAAATACATAATATTCATTTTTATAACATGTAAAAAAAAAGCCTTTCTCAAATTGAGAAAGGCTTTAAATATATTTATAACGCTTTCTCACCGTTCTTTTTGAACGATAATAATTACGCTAATAATGCTCTGTAGTTGTTTCATTTTATAAACTTGCCGCAAAGATACATGAATGAAAATGAAATAACCAAGAATTGTATTATTT
>CANGLG010000152.1 GCA_947454395.1 Flavobacteriales bacterium | reverse complement strand
CTTGGTTCCATTTGCATGTCGGCTTTGTCCGAAGAATACACCTGGAGATCTATGCAATTGAGAAACAATCACACGCTCAGCTCCATTTACAACAAATGAACCTTTAGGGGTCATATATGGAATTGTACCTAAATATACATCCTGCACAATGGTTTCGAAATCCTCATGTTCAGGGTCAGTACAATATAATTTCAATTTAGCTTTGAGCGGAACACTGTATGTTAATCCTCGTTCAATACACTCTTCAATTGTATATCGTGGTGGATCAATAAAGTAATCCAAAAATTCTAGAACAAATTGGTTTCTTGTGTCAGTTATCGGGAAATTTTCCGCGAAAACTTTAAAGAGACCTTCACTCTCTCTATTTTCAGGAGTAGTTTCTAATTGAAAAAACTCTCTAACTGATTTTAATTGAATTTCCAAAAAATCTGGATACTCAAACTGGTTTTTGCTTGAAGCACAATTAATTCTAGTTGAATTATTTGATGTTGCCAATGCTTTAATTTTTAAGTTATTGGAATCTTTTTTTTAAATTGTATGCTAATAAACAGGATTAGGCATACGCTAAAATGCGATGCCTATCCTGTATGTTAAGTAGATTATTACTTAATCTCAACTTCAGCTCCAGCCTCTTCAAGAGACTTTTTAAGTCCTTCAGCTTCGTCTTTTGATACACCTTCTTTCAATGTAGAAGGAGCAGCATCAACTAAATCTTTAGACTCTTTTAAACCATTACCAGTTAACTCTTTTACAAGTTTAACAACTGCTAATTTGTTTGCTCCACCTGACTTAAGAATTACATCGAACTCTGTTTTTTCAGCAGCAGCTTCTTCACCACCGCCAGCAGCTCCTCCAGCAACCATTACAGGTGCTGCAGCAGCAGGTTCAATTCCATATTCTTCTTTCATAATAGTTGCTAACTCATTAACTTCTTTCACTGTTAGGTTAACCAACGTTTCTGCAATTTGCTTTAAATCAGCCATTTTATTTTAAATTAAAAAAGGTTTATAAATAATAAATTATGCTCTTTCTTCGAGCGTTTTAAGGATACCGGCAATTTTTCCACCAGCTCCTTTAAGTCCAGACAATACATTTTTCGCAGGGCTTTGCAACAATCCAATGATTTCCCCAACAAGTTCTTCTTTGCTTTTTAAGGCTTCAAGAACAGACAATTGGTTATCTCCAATAAAAATTGCTTCATCAATGTAAGCACCTTTCAATAATGGTTTTGCATTTTTCTTACGAAAATCTTGAATTAACTTTGCAGGTGCATTTGCAACTTCACTAAACATAACTGAAGTTGACCCTTTCAAAGTTTCTTTCAATCCTTCAAAATCTTTCGATTCAACACGCTCCATAGCTTTTTGCAGAAGTGCATTTTTTACTACTCGTAATTTGATGTTAGACTGAAAGCATCTTCTTCGAAGTGCATTAATTGTTTCAACTGTTAATTCTGCAGTGTCTGTAAGATAAACGATGCTATTAGAAGCCAATTCGGCTGCCAAATCATCGATGTACTTTGCTTTTTCTTCTCTTGTCATTTTCTTAAGTATTAAGCATTAACAGACTTCGCGTCGATTTGAATACCAGGACTCATTGTTGAACTCAAATAGATGCTCTTAATGTAAGTACCTTTTGCTGCAGATGGTTTTAGTTTGATTAAAGTCTGAATTAACTCGTTCGCATTGTCTCGAATTTTATCTCCTTCAAAACTTACTTTACCTACTGAAGAATGAATAATACCGTACTTATCAACTTTAAAGTCAATCTTACCAGCTTTCACCTCTTGCACTGCTTTTCCTACTTCCATAGTTACAGTACCAGTTTTTGGATTTGGCATTAATCCACGTGGACCTAAAATTCTACCTAAAGCACCAACCTTACCCATAACGGAAGGCATTGTGATAATAACGTCTACAGCAGTCCAACCACCTTTGATTTTCTCAATGTAGTCATCCAATCCGACGAAATCTGCACCGGCCTCTTTAGCTTCATTTTCTTTGTCAGGAGTACAAAGTACTAATACTTTAACGTCCTTTCCCGTTCCATGCGGCAAAGCCACAGTACCCCTTACCATTTGATTCGCTTTACGAGGATCTACCCCTAAGCGAACACAAATATCAACAGAAGCATCAAATTTAGTTGTGGAAATACCCTTCACCAAATCACATGCTTCTGGTAGAGTGTAAGATTTGGACAAATCAAATTTTGCCAAAACCTCTTTTCTTTTTTTAGAAATTCTCTTCATAACATTAATTATTTGGATTTTGGTGCTTCTCCACCTTTAACTGTTACACCCATACTTCTCGCAGTTCCAGCAACCATTCTCATTGCTGAATCAACAGTAAAACAATTTAAATCAGGAAGTTTATCTTCTGCAATGGCACGTACTTGATCCCAAGATATAGAACCAACTTTAACGCGATTTGGCTCAGATGAACCTTTTTTGATTTTAGTGTGTTCAACAATTTGAACTGCTGCAGGTGGTGTTTTTAATACAAAATCAAAAGATTTATCACCATAAACGGTAATAACAACCGGAACCACCTTACCCATTTTGTCTTGTGTTCTAGCATTAAACTGCTTACAAAACTCCATGATGTTCACACCTTTCGCCCCTAATGCTGGACCAATTGGTGGTGATGGATTGGCTGCGCCTCCTTTGATCTGTAGTTTGATCAACGCTGCTACTTCTTTAGCCATATATATTCAATTTATGTAGTCTAACATGAGATAACGATGGGAAGCTTTAATCATCATACTCACTCCTACGGTTAATACAAATTATCCTTCTTTTTCCACTTGCATGTAGCTAAGCTCCAAAAGATTTTTTCTTCCAAAAATTTTAACCATTACCTTTAATTTCTTCTTCTCTTCATTGATTTCATCAATTACACCGCTGAAATTATTAAAGGGGCCATCTATTACTTTAACAGACTCTCCTATTGCAAATGGTATTTTTAATTCTTCCTCAGTTTCAGATAACTCATCCACTTTACCTAAAATCCTATTCACTTCTGCCATACGCATAGGAACAGGTTCTCCACCTTTTTCAGTACCCAAAAATCCAATGACATTTGGAATACTCTTAATCACGTGAGTAACCTCCCCAACTAAAGCAGCCTCTATTAGAACATATCCAGGTAAAAAAGCTTTTTCTTTGTTTACTTTTTTTCCGTTCTGTATTTTAAATACCTTTTCAGTTGGAATCAAAACTTGATTAACATAATCATTAAGTTTCATTCTAGAGATTTCAAGCTCTAAATATTCTTTAACCTTTTTCTCTTTTCCACTAACAGCACGCACAACGTACCACTTTTTTACTATTTCTGCCATGGTAAAATGAAATTAGAACATTTTGTAATAAATAAAACCTAATAGACCTCGCCAGAAAGACTCCTTTTCTCCGGTAATCCCAAACAGATAATCCATCGCAAAAATAATGAGGGAAATCAGAATTGAGGCAACAACAACTAGAATGGTATTATTCTGTAACTCTTTCCATGTTGGCCAAGTCACATGATTTACCATTTCGTCATATGTTTCCCTAAAATATGTTTTGAATTTTGACACGTGTTATTTTTTTTTCAGCACGGGCGGTAGGATTCGAACCCACGACCAATGGTTTTGGAGACCACTACTCTACCAGCTGAGCTACACCCGTTTAAAAAGGGGAGTTTATAAAAACTCCCCTTTAATTAAACTTGATTATTTTTATTATGCTACGATATCAGTAACTTGACCAGCACCTACTGTTCTACCTCCTTCACGGATAGCAAAACGAAGTCCTTTGTCCATAGCTACAGGTACAATCAATTTTACAGTAATTGATACGTTATCACCTGGCATAACCATTTCGCGACCATCTGTCAACAAGATTTCACCTGTAACGTCAGTTGTACGGAAATAGAATTGAGGACGGTATTTATTATGGAAAGGAGTGTGACGACCACCTTCTTCTTTCTTCAATACATAAATCTCAGCTTTAAACTCTTGGTGAGGTTTAACTGAACCTGGTTTACAGATAACCATTCCTCTTTTGATTTGAGTTTTCTCAATACCACGTAAAAGAAGCCCTACGTTATCACCTGCTTCACCTCTATCAAGAATCTTACGGAACATCTCAACACCTGTAACAGTTGAAGTTAATTTTGCTTCACCCATTCCAAGAATTTCTACAGGCTCACCTGAATTGATAACACCAGTTTCAATACGACCAGTAGCAACTGTACCACGACCAGTAATTGTAAATACATCTTCAACTGGCATCAAAAACGGTTTATCGATATCACGTGGAGGTAACTCAATGTAAGTATCAACAGCATCCATCAAATCTTCTACCGTTTTAACCCACTGAGGCTCACCGTTCAATGCTCCCAAAGCGGAACCTTGAATAACTGGAGCATTGTCACCATCATAGCTATAGAAAGAAAGTAATTCACGAACTTCCATTTCAACCAACTCTAATAATTCAGGATCATCAACCATATCCACTTTATTCATGAATACAACCAAACGAGGAACACCAACTTGTTTTCCTAAAAGGATGTGCTCACGAGTTTGAGGCATCGGACCATCAGTTGCAGCAACAACCAATATTGCTCCGTCCATTTGAGCAGCACCTGTAACCATGTTCTTTACGTAATCCGCGTGACCTGGACAGTCAACGTGTGCGTAGTGACGTTTTTCAGTTTCGTACTCAATGTGAGATGTGTTAATTGTAATACCACGCTCTTTTTCTTCTGGTGCGTTATCGATAGAAGAGAAATCACGTACAGCAGCCAATCCTTTACTAGCTAAAACGCTAGAGATAGCAGCAGTTAAAGTAGTTTTACCATGGTCAACGTGTCCAATAGTACCAATGTTCACGTGTGGTTTGGATCGGTCAAAATTTTCCTTAGCCATTTTTCTATTTGTTACTTAGTTAATAATTTACTTATTCTTAGATTACCATTTAAGGTTAAAATCCTACTTTCTCTGAGCCAATGACGAGATTTGAACTCGTGACCTCTTCCTTACCAAGGAAGCGCTCTACCCCTGAGCTACACCGGCCTGCAGTATTTTTGAGCGGGAGACGAGATTCGAACTCGCGACGTTCAGCTTGGAAGGCTGACGCTCTACCAACTGAGCTACTCCCGCTTATAAATACGAAATTTTGTGGGGGTGGATGGACTCGAACCAACGATACCAAACGGTGACAGATTTACAGTCTGCTGCAATAGCCACTATGCGACACCCCCAACACTTTGAGCCGATGGAGGGATTCGAACCCCCGACCAGCTGATTACAAATCAGCTGCTCTGGCCAACTGAGCTACATCGGCGAATGTTGGTACAACAAATAAAGAACTTTTTAATGTCCCAAAACGTAAATTGGGAGTGCAAATCTACAAAACTTTTTTTGAATTCAAACTTTTTTCAAAAAAAATATCACTTTTTTTTTCAGTAGATAGTTAAATACTTTCGCAAAGTACATAAAACGCAGTGATTAACACTATTTTTCGTTCGACTCTGTACATTTCATTTGTCAAGCATCAAAGAAAAATAATTAATTAATTTCTTCGATTCAGTTTCCCAATTAAGTTCTTTTTTAGCATTAAATAAATGATTCTTAAAACCTAGATTATTTTTCCAATCTTTTGGAAATTCATTTAAAACTTTTGAAATAGATTTTGGGTGATGATTTTCAATAAAAACACCAAGTTCAAATTTTTCAACTAAAAATTT
>CANGLG010000151.1 GCA_947454395.1 Flavobacteriales bacterium | reverse complement strand
CTATTTATTTTTTTAACTTTTACTAAATCAAATCTATTATTTTCAAACGACCTTGATACATTACCTGCAAATTTCTTTGCAAATAAAATTAAATTCAGAACGGTATTGGTTTATGATACTCACGAACTCTTCACTGAAGTACCTGAATTAATCCATCGTAAAAAAACAAGATCGTTCTGGCTTACACTGGAAAAATGGATGTTTCCTAAATTAAACTTTGTTATTACAGTAAATCAATCAATTGCAGACATTTATTATAAAAGATATAAAGTTCCTATCGTCGTAGTTAGAAATATTCCTAATAAATTTAAAGATAAAAAAAGCAGTTCTAAGAAAGAATTAGGGCTACCTGAAGATCAAAAAATAATTATTATTCAAGGAGCCGGACTTAATGTTCAACGAGGAATTGAAGAAGCCGTTTTAGCAATGCATCTGATTAATAATTCCATACTTATAATAGTAGGAAATGGAGATGTAATACCCAAGGTGAAAAAAATGGTCATTTCAGAAGGATTAAATAACAAAGTTTATTTTTTTGATAAACGTCCTTATGCTGAAATGATGGAATTTACTAGAGTCTCAGATTTAGGGCTTGCTTTAGACAAACCCATCAGTGATAATTACAAATATGCACTACCAAATAAAGTTTTTGATTACATACAAGCTGGGATTCCAATTTTAAGTTCTGATTTAATTGAAATAAAAAATATCGTTCAGAAATACAACATCGGAAAATCTATATCTATGATTACTCCCGAAGAAATAGCCAAAAACATTAATTCCATTTTTAGCGATCATGCGTTGATGAATAAAATGAAATTAAATTGTAATAATGCCGCAGAAATTGAGAATTGGGAAAATGAAAAATTGAAATTATCTTTTCTATTGAAAAAGATAATTTCAAAAATTACTGAATAACTTTTTTAAATTGTTTTTGGTAGAGAAATTTTCAATTAAATACGCTTTTCTTTTGTTGAATTCTTCACTTGACAAATCCCTACCTTTTAATTGTTCAAATTTCATTAAAAAGTCATTTTTAGAACTAGCTACTTCGCAAAAGTTTTTTAGATTTTGATCATTTGTCATACTCTCATTAACTATAATATGACCTTGTGAACCTAGCGAATTAAGTAATTTTAATTTTACGCCAGATGGAGACTCTGTGTAGAAAACATGAATATGCGCTTCTGATATCAATTTATTTAGTTCATCCTCAGTTGGGTTTGCTAAGATCTTTACATTGAGCGAATCGCAATATTTAACAAGTTTTCGAGTTGGGTATTTACCCGCAACTAAAACAGGAAATTCAGATGAAAGCGTATCTTTTAATGAATCCAATATCCAATATACTGCCATTTCATTTTCAGGGACAGATAAATTTCCATGAAACAGAGCAAATTTGTTAGTTTCCGACAAAGGGTCGAAAAATTCAGGTATAGACGCGGAAAGAACTTCTACGTTAGTATTGAATTCTTTAAAATGATCCTGATCCTCTTCTTTAATCGCAAGAATTTGATTCGCATTTTTAAGAATTTTCTCGTACTTTTTAAGTTTATAACTTTCAAGTTTAAAAAAAAACTTCTTAAAAATATTTGATCCTTTGGATAGATCAGAATAATATTCATGCTCAATGTTATGCATGCGAACATATGTAAAACGGTTTTTTAGCAGTGGATGTGATAAAAAAAACGTCGTATGTAACCCATCATAAAATATTGGAAATTCGTCTTTCAGTAAATTCTTAAGTAATTCAGTCGAATTTCTAGATTTTACTATAAAAGGTGTTTTGGAGAAAATTTTAAAAAAAGAAAAACTTCGCTTGTAATAAAAGACTTTACCGAATTTTTCAAGCTCAATTTGTCTTCCTCTACCATATTCAAAAACATGAATCGTTAAATCAAAACCCAACTCACTAAGTGCTTTTATTCTGTAAAAAATATCGATAGCACCACCATAATCCGCGGGGTATGGCACATCAAGGGTAATGATATGCAAGCTCTTATAGTCAGGCAAACGAAAATTTTTTATTTCATGCCATAGTGCTTGGAGTTCCAAAATTCATTGGAGGCATTCCAGCTTGAGGATCTTCAATTATGCCAAAATTCTGCTCATACTTCTGAATATTTTCAGATAATGCTTGCAGAAATCTTTTTGCATTTTGCGGCGTCATAACAACACGAGACCTTACCTTTCCTTTCGGCATGCCTGGCATAATTTGAACAAAGTCACAAACTAACTCGGCGGGAGAATGAGTAATTATCGCAAGATTCGAATATACACCTAAGGCAGTTTCCTCAGACAATTCGATGTTCATTTCATTTTGATTATTTTCCATTTAATCTTCAAGTATTGTTTCTTGTTCGTTGAAAGCAATATTATTTAACTTTAACTCTTCAAGAATTGGTTCGTACACCAGTTTATTTACAGGTAAAGTTACTCCTTTTTCTTTAATTTGATTATTCAAAATCATCTTCGCACAAATGGCAACAGGAAGACCAACAGTATTTGACATCGCTGTGTAGACCTCATCTTCCCCGATATTGATCATGGAGGAAACAACTTTACGATTTTCTCCTTTGTAATGGTATACAAATTCGTGATACATAACAAGCATGTCCTTATCATTATCCTCCAAACTCATTTTACGTACCATTAATTTTTCCAGCAACTGAGCTGGACTAGCATTTGCAAAACCAAAAGTTGAATCTGTTTCAAAAATACCAAGCCATTCAAATTGATCATACAAATACATACGATCTTCGCGCAGAAAGATTTTAAATTTTTCTTCCACACTAACACCTTTTCGATAAGGTAGAAATGCATTTAAAAAAGCACGCGGCGTCAAATTCTCAGATTGAAAGATTTTGTAGGAATCATCCGTCATTCCTAGTTCTGAAAAAACATAAAAAGCTTTACAATAATTAGGTCGTCTCAAAGTTCCCCGATACAATGTGGGAATATTCTCTAATCCGTAAGTATCTCTGTAAGATAATGAGTCTCTATTGGGATATCCTTCAAATTTCCCATATCCCTCTACTTCAATTCTGTCAAGCCTATCAAACAAACGATTATAAGGTATGTATTTATATTCCCCGTTGTGAATAAAGGATGCAGCTCCCCCTTGTCCTGCCAAAACAACGTTCCTGGGATTCCAAGTAAATTTGTAATGCCAAGGATTATTATCTGAGTCTGGAGCAATTAAACCACCGCAAAAAGATTTAAAACTTGTTACCTCTCCTCCTTTTTCACGAATCTCATCAATAATTTTCATCGCACTCATGTGATCTATACCAGGATCAACACCAATTTCATTCATGATGATTATTCCTTTATCAGTTGCTTCTTGATGAAGCGCTCTCATTTCATGAGAAATATATGAAGGAGTAATTAAATCTGTTTTCAACTCAATGCAGTCTCTTGCAACTTCAACATGAAATCGAGCTGGTAACATTGATATTACTAAATCTGCATGGCCTATTTCTGGTCTTCTTTCATTTGAGTCTAATGCATTAAATGAAAGTGCTTTGGCTCTTGGATGTCCATTTATTTTTCTTTCAATTAATTCAAGATCTTGATCAACAATCCTTATAAACCAATTGTATTTCTCAGCATGATTTAGTAAATAGCGAATCATGGAAGATGCTGACAATCCCGCCCCTAAAATCAAAATTGATTTCATAAATTTTAAGCTTAGTTTTTTACAGATGATATCAATGGACGAATTGCATCAAAGAGCTCACTTTCGTTCCAAGGTTTTGCGATAAATGATTCGAGCAAATTTTCAGAAAATAGCTCATCAACTGAAATACGATTTGCTTGACCCGAAAGCATGACACACTTTAACTCTGGAAACTTTTCTTTAATTGCCCTAATCAATTGCGCTCCAGTCATTTTCGGCATTTGATAATCAACAATTACAAAAATAACCTCTATTTTTTCTTTTAAGAGTTCATCTATATTCTCAAGTGCGATACTTGGATCAGTAAAATACTCCACCAAAGTAAAAGTTTGATCGACTAATTTACCCAACTGAAAACCAAGCATTTGAAGGATGTAAGGATCATCATCTACACAAACTACGGCATACTTAACTTCATTCATACCACAAAACTAATGATAAATTTGGTCAATTTCTCATCTGATTCAACATTAATCGTCGCATTATGTTCAGATAAAATATTTTTAACAATACTCAACCCCAAGCCCGTTCCGTTCCGCTTACTTTTAGTCGTATAGAATTTATTGAACATATTTTGCCGAACGTCATTAGGAATTTTTGGACCATTGTTTTCAAAAACAACAGTTATTTTACCCTTTGTCGCTATTGCATGTATACCGAGATATTTGTTTTCCTGAACATCCATGGCTTCCAATGCATTTTTAACAATGTTAGACCATAACTGAAATAATTTAACATCGAAACCGAATAATTGGATTTCTGGACTGACTGTAAACTCGAGGTCAATATCTTTTTTTAATTCATAGTTAAATACACTTAAAACTGTTGCTATATTCTCACGTAAGTTTAAATCAATTTTTTCCGCAATCGAATGTCCTTTAATAAAGGAACGGACCTCTTGAACAACTCGAACGGCTTTATCGCTTGAATTTTTTATGGTTTCCAACTGACTGCAAGCCAATTGCAATTGATTGAGCAAATCCAAATAAGAAATGGAATCTTGCCTAGGAATTATTTTTTCAATGAAATTCTTCTCCGAATAACTTACCCTACATTTGACAAATAGTTCTGCTAACTTTTCGGTGGTTTCATTTATAGATAAACCAAAATCCTTTTGAAGTACTTCAATCATATCTGATTTTTCCCTTCGCAATTGCAATCCTCCAACGTAAATTTCAACTGGAAAATTTTGAATTCGATCCATTATTTCATTTAGATCACTTGATGAAAATTGGGATACTTTAGAGCGGACTACTAGATCAAAAATTGATCTTATGTTATCTGCACCAACTTTAATTGTTCCTAATGGCGTATTCAAATCATGTGCTATTCCTGCGGATATTTCACCTATCGTAGCCAGCTTATCTTGCTCTACAATTGTCATAGACAAATTCAAGTTATTTCTCGTCTTTTCTAATACTTGATTTTCTAGATTCTCATTAATTCGTCCGATTTCCAATTTGGATTTTTCTAATTCATCTAGATTTCTCATTCGATTCAAAACATTAACCAACATTTGAGCGAAAAGCGCTAATAACTCCTTTTCTTCTTGTCGAAAGGTTCGTTGTTTTTTAATAATATCGAATCCGATAAAACCAATAACAATGTTGTCATTCATCATTGGTATGGTCAAAAAACTTTGTATTCCATCGGTAACAAGCATAGACTTAATTCGCTCATCCGTTAATGAAGAAACATCATTAACTTCTACCATTTCACCTTTCGCATGTTTTCCATACCAATACGGCATGTCTTCCAATTTAATTTTTTGAAGTGAATTTTTTAGCGGATTAATTTCGTTAGCGCACCACTCATGCGTATTACGACAGATTTTTTTGTCTAGGTCGTAACGAAAAACATAAGCTCTATCTGCATTGGAAAAAAAAGCAATTTCCTCAAGTGATTTATCGATTGCAAAATCAATTTCAGACAAATTCAGATTAATCAGACGATTTGAAATGTTCATCAGAATTCTTTGCAAATCATGAATTTGCTTTAATTCATTCTGAATCAACAATAAATTTGTGACATCCTGTAAAAAAGCTTGGCTACCAATAATACGACCATTTTCAAAAATTGGAATTGTTCG
>CANGLG010000150.1 GCA_947454395.1 Flavobacteriales bacterium | reverse complement strand
CTGTCATTCCAGCATCTTGAAGCTTTAAAATCGCAACGATTTGAGACTCCGTAAATTTTGAATTTTTCATACTTTTTGAGTTTTACGGACTCTATTTCTGAACGTTTCAGTTTTTAGGGAAGCTTACCAAAGGAAGTATTTAATTTTCATAGATTAATTTTATTTATTTACTACTCTCAAGATTTTCAAGTTTCGTTCTTATTGAAAAGTCACAAGGTTTCTAATTAGAGTAGTAAAATTAATGGCAACCCAAAAGAGTAAGCATAGTTTTATTGTTCTTATTGTTCAAAATACTCAAATAGTTCAGATAGTTCAATTCGTTCAATATCGAAAAACAGGGAAAACAAAACATATCTTTGTTACGTAATTATAATGAATGTTATCTAAAATTATTCGCGAACGTGTAGAAAATAAATTTGGCCAGGAGATTCGCTATTCGAAAGATTGTGAGGTGCTTGCCAATGAAATATCAAATACCACCACTAAAAAAATAAGTGTATCAACTGTAAAACGGCTTTTCGGATTCGCCAAAGGTATTGAAGAACCCCGCCTGTATACGATGGATGCACTTGCTGTTTATTTGGGTTACAAAAATTACGATGAGCTTTTGTTAGAATTTAAATCAGCCAATAGTTCGGAATTCGAAATAGTTGAAGAAATTCGTGTGGATGAACTGAATTTGAATGTTGAATTGGCATTGCATTACGAACCAAATCGCCGGTTGAAACTCCGCTATTTGGGAGATTCTAAATTTGAATTACTTGAGGTTGTCAATTCAAAACTGATGGAAAAAGACATTGTTGTTGTTAGCCATATTGTTCGAGATTACCCTTTATTTTTGGCAAATGTAATTCGTCAGGAGAAAAATCTTGGGACATACATTGCGGCAAAAATTTCCGGTGTCACAGCTATAAGAATTCTTCCAAATGAAGGTTAGTTTTTATCTTCATTTTTGTCCAGCTGATTTTGGATAAGGACAAAGAATCATCCCCTTCTGTTTTCCTTCAATGTGTGAAGTAAGTTTCTCCCTTAGAGGGTAGATTAAGAGGTGTGAATCGATAATTTTGGGAGAATATTTCAGCTAAATCAGTTTATTTATTTTGTCATCCCCCTCGGTAACCCTTCTTCGCCGCGGCGAAGGGGGAAGTCAACTTTGGAATTATTCCTGCGATTGAATGGTTTCTTTCAAATAAAATATGATTCAAAAACAAAATTTTTACTTTTGAGTGTGGATAGCTCTGAATTTGAATCCGTATTCCAAAACGAAAACCTATTGAAGCAAAAGCTTCACGATGGAAAATACTTCTCAATTGAAAAAGTGAAGGTTAATCATCGGTGGGAAATTCAAAAATCGATTCAAGAAAAAGAAAAAGCCAATCCTGTTTGCATCGAATCGTTAAAAAGGGAATTTGAAATAGGAAGTCAATTACAACATTCTTTTATTTGTTCCTACTATAAACTTTCAACTGACGACTGCTCCATTCATCGGGAATATATCGACGGCCTGACATGGAACGACTATTTTGACACCTATCCTGACGAGCTTTCAATAGGTGAAAAATACATTCTTCAATTGATGGATGCTTTGCAATATATGCATTCAAAAGGTATTTTTCACATGGATCTAAAACCAGAAAATATCCTAATTAATCAAGAAATTAGAACCATTAAAATCATTGATTTTGGGCATGCATTGTACCAAAATGATACGTTATGGCGAGGTGGGGTTAAATCAAATGTGAAAACTGAAAATTTAATTAGCGCTGAAAAAGATTGGAATGCATTCTTTTCAATCATTCAGTCAAATACAACTAAGTTTTCAAGAATCTGCGACAAAAAAATACAAAAAGCCTACAATTTATTTATCAAACGTGAGAATCGACTTGATTTTCAGCAAACAAAAGCCATTTTTGAAAACGCATCAATAATTGGGGTGTACAAGAAGTTAGTTCTATTGACTAGCTCCATTTTATGCTTTTTTTTAGTTTTCATGCAATTAAATCGACCTGATAAAAAAGAAGTCGTAAAAAATTCGAAACAGAAAGTAACTCCAAAATTCACTATTCAAAAGCAAAATCAAGTACCATCAGTAATGGAAGTAGACAAAAACCTAAAGATAATATATGTTATGCCAAAAAATAGGGTACAAAGAAGGCTCTCTATAGAGGATTCGCTGTTTTTTGTGGATAAAGGAAGTTTATTTGGGTCAGAATTAGAAAAAAAAATAGGAACCACCAGTAATAAAATAAAAAAAAACCTTCAAGCTCAAAACCTATTGGATGAATACGAATTGAATTTCTATAACCATGCTCAAAAAAGACATTTGGATTCCTTGCAAAAAATAAGAGCCAAGGAAATTTATGATTACAACTTAAGTAAATCATTTAATAATTATGCTCATTTACTCAATTAATCCTTACGCTCTTTATTAAGCATCAAAAATCATATTAAATTTTCTCTGGTTGAAACCCCGCAACGATATTTGTCAATTCGATGAAATCATCCACAGAAAATTGTTTTTGGCGCCCGAGATGAACATCGCGGAGCTGGATTACATTAAAAGTCATTGTATCACCCTTCAACTTTGGTTGTAAATGGAATTCTACAAGAGTAATGCAGCCAACTGATGAAGGATTTTTTCGCCTCCAAGCGGAAGTAAATCAAGAATTATTTTCTAAAATAGATTTGGCATCCTATTGTCAATGTTTCATTAATGGAGACCGATTTGCCTTGCAATAATTCATCAACTGCTAGACGAATGTATTCATTTTTTACCTGTTTTGGATGCATCCCATTGTCATCAATCGCGCCACTGTATTTTATTTCAAAATGATTGTTATTTCTCCAAATTACGAAAGCATGTGGTGTTTTTTGTGCTTCAAATAACTTGGCAATAGACTGATTTGCATCGTATAGGTAGGGAAATTCAAAGTTTTCTTTTTTGGCTTTTTGAATCATTTTAATGTAAGTATCCTCTTCATAGCTTATCGTGTCCATCGAACTAATCGCAATTAATGGAACTCCCAAATTTTTATAGGCATCATTCAATTTGTTTAATCGTTCCGGATATAGTTTCGCAAATGGGCAGTGATTGCAGGTGAAAATAACAATAAAACCTTTGGCTTCCGGATAATCTGAAAGTGAAACCATTTTCCCATCTACATTTTTAAGTGAAAAGTTATTAATTTCCGTCTTTTGACTAAACGCAAGTATTGGAATTAAAAGAAATAAGCAATAAAAAACAGTTTTCACTTTTCAATATTTTTTTGGTAAAAAGAAACATTTTTTGTGCCTTCAACTAGCACAGCTTCTCTATTATTTGGTAGGTAAATGATTGATGCAGGCAGCCCTCCTTTCCAATTTGGATTTGTTGATTGGATGGATTTTTGGGTGGGTTCAAAATAATAAATATCACCAGGTAGCTTCAATTCCATAATTGTTTTTTTGAGTTTTTTTGAGTTTTTCAAATCCATACAAATAAATGTGAATTCTAGTTTGTCTTTAGGATACATAGTTCTAAGCGTATCAAAAATCGGAAGCTCTTGCATACAAGGCTTACACCAAGTAGCAAAAAAATGTACTAATGAAATTTTATCTTTATTCGTTCCTAATAACTCCTTTTTATTTTCCCATTCAGGGAGTTTTTGACCGAAATTTCTAGGAGAAATAATTATAATAAATACTCCAAAAATGATTACTTTAAAAAAGTAGTTCTTCTTCAAAAGAAGGAAGTTAAATTTGCTACTATTCAATAATAATTTTTTTAGATGTTTTAGATTTAGTTTTATTATCTGTTAGTTCAATAAAGTAAACTCCTTTTTTTAAGTTTGAAACATCAACACCATTCTCTAATTGAGGTTTCGGTAACATAAGAACGGTTTTCCCATTCAGATTTTTTATTGATAAATAATAAATATCTGCATTTTCATCTGCAAACGAGAAGTAGATATGATCATTTGTTGGATTAGGATAAATCGCGAAATCGATTTCGTTTGGCTTAATTTCATTTAATCCCACCGCATCAGTAACAACAAACTGTCCCATCATTCCTTCGTCCTCGTGTAAAGCAATGTGACAATGATACATAAATGGATGTGTTGCATCGGCATAATCATCGAATTTTGCAATGAATCGTACGGTTTTGCCTCCTTCTACAAGAATTACATCTTTCCATCCTTGCTGATAGGTTGGAGGTGTAGCACCATTAATTGTCAAAATTTTAAATTCAACATCGTGAATATGGAACGGATGTGCAAAAACAGAAGAGCTTTTCAATTCCCAAATTTCAGTTTGGTTCAATGGTATGGTGTGATTAATGGTATTGATATTAAAAAGTTGGTGCCCTAAAATAAATGCATTTGGACCGAGAATAGGAACACTTGTTACCCCTGTGCTATCACTAAGTGTAATTGTTCTAGTCAATGCAGCATTTTGTTCCAATGGATAGCTATTATTCACAAGCGTTGCCGGAACGGATGTAATTGGATTTGATGTTGTTGAAGCTACATTCAATTTTACGATGTTGTAATTTGTATGTCCTAAAAAGCTAGCGAAAGGTCCATTTGGAAAACTTTCACTACCAGGAATAAAATTCGCCAAACTTTGATTATACGCTTTTAAGAAAACTGAATTTCCTGATTGACCAGAAAAATCAACCAAAATTTCCACTCTTTCTCCAGCGGATAATAAATAGCGTGGTGTAGCACCATTAATTAATACTGGCGTATTCAACAATCCTCCATCAGTACCAATTACATAAAAGGAGCGATTGTCACTGAAACCAAGGTTATAAGATGTTTCTATGGCACCGTTTAATAATCTTAAACGTACGTATTGAGCCGGAACTGAATATTGTGCACGCAAAGTTAGGTTTGCCATGATGCTATCTCCGTAAGGAACAATAGCAAATTGGTTTTGTGAATTTATGTCTCTATCGGTAATAACAATTGGAATGTCATCTACTCCATATTTTCTTGGTAATGCTAGTGCTGACTCTTCGGCATCTCGTACAATGATAAAACCTCCAATCCCTTTAGTTACTTGTTCTTGAGCCATTTCATGCATGTGTGGGTGATACCAAAGTGTTGAAGCTTGGTTTTTAACTTCCCAATAAGGCTGCCACGTTGTTCCAGGAGGTATGATTTGATGAGGTCCACCATCCATGACCGCCGGTAAGTGCATTCCATGCCAATGTAAAGTTGTTGAATCATTTAAATGATTGGTGACATTCATATGAACGGTATCGCCTTTATTAATGAAAAGTGTAGGTCCCCAAAATTTACCGTTTATTCCTCCTGTTATGGTTTGGTTTCCTGTATTGACAATTTGAGCAAAAGTATCTTTGATATTCAATGTAAAATCGGTACCGGTTAAAGTATCAGGAATCCACAGGTTGTTATAACTCTGCGAAAATCCAAATTGACTAATTAAAAGGACAAATGATAAGGTTATTATTTTCATAAAAATGTATTTTTAAAGTTTGATGTTTTTTTTAAATTAACTTGTATAAAGTTAAAGTTTTTCTAAAACTGAATCTTATAAACCACATTCGGGAAAAATCCTAGCTGATAAGTTGTACTAATGCCTTGCATTTTGTTATCATAACTTTGAGAAAACACATTTTTATGATTGGTCACATTTTGCAAATCCAATGAAAATGTTTGAGCTATTTTTCGTTTTCCGCTATTTAGCGTGAATCCGGCTTTTAAATCTAAACGGTAGTAATTTGCATAATAACTGGAATAGGCATCCGTTGAAAGCACTTCATGTCCAATTGCTTTGGATGCTGTTAAATCAATTGGTGTATATGCTCTACCGCCCGCATTAGTAAACTTAACGTCTACTGAAAAACGATTTCTTTTTTCTCGGCCAATTTTCCATTCTTT
>CANGLG010000149.1 GCA_947454395.1 Flavobacteriales bacterium | reverse complement strand
TTTATATTTTGAGATTTAACAATAGTTGTATCCCACAGAAACCGATAAAAAAACTGAATTATTTTTCTGTAAATAAATTTACCATTTGAGTCGCTTCCCATTAAAGATACTACAATTGGAATTCTGCCTTTGGCAAGGGTTGCAATAATTGCTGAAAAAGAATAGTGTGCATGTATAATATCAACGTTATTCTCTTTGAGTAGTTTTCTTAAGGTTATTATATTTCTGAAATAGTTCAAAAATCCTTTTCCCTTAATTCCAAAAAATACTACATCAATACCCTCTTTTTTTAAGGAATTACCTTGATTAATTACAATAGGACTTATTCCAAATTTTTTAATGTTACCACTTGAGACAAATACCACTTTCATCTTATAATTCTAGATAATTAGCAATTATTTGTATTTCGATTATATTTACTTTCGTTAAACACTACCTGGGTATTTTTCGTTCAAAAAATCTAAACAACTTTTTACAAATATTGCTTCAAGTTCAACAGAACAATCTATTATTTGATAACTGGAATTATTTTTTACGAAATGGAATGTTGAATTTTCCAATGTCTTTGTCCCAAAATAAATTGCTTGAAACTCAAATATCCCAAGTCCATTAGACGTCTCTGCAATGTCAATAGAAAGGTGTGGAACATTGAGTGTTTCTCTTGTATTCCATGCCAAATCAAGTATTTCTTTAGGTACGTCCTTTGTATATGAAAAGAGTCCGCTTCCGCTGGCTCGGAAATCATTTTTTCTATTGTTTCTTTTAAGAACAAATAAGTCATTATAATAAACAAGAACTTTCCAATCATAATCAATGTTAGGAACGAATTTTTGTAAAACTATTTTTCCACGAACAAGTTCTTCAGGATTATAATTTCCACGATGACGCCACCGTCTTAATTGTTCTTTTATTCTTTGTTTAATATGAACTACTGGCGCTAAAGAATTAAAAAATATACTTGCTTCCCTTTTGTTATTTGCTTTTTTTACAGTTTTAGAAAGTGCTCCGCTTGGTCCTTTCATCACAATTGGAAATTGTATATTGAGTTCATCTATTTCCTTTCTTGTTGCCGCAAATTTACTTTCAAAAATATTTACATCAGAGAAATTATAGTGAATGCGTAGCATTTCCATAAAGACTTTATTGTTATGAGCTCTCAGAAAAATAAAATTTGGAATACAAATATGATGACTCAACGACAAAATATGAATAGTATCTTCGATAAATGACTTATAATGTTCTCCTTCGTCTTCGGAGGAAGTGTACAGAATAAAATGAGGCTCTTTTTCATTTAATAATTCCAGACATGAAGTAAAATTGAAAAACTTAACTTGACATTTTTCACTTAAAAAAAGTTTTTCTATTCTATCTAAATTGAATCCTGAACGATAAGATGAAGATCTTTGTTTTGATCCAAAACGACCAAGATAATCTGTAATTAAAGCGATTTTCATTCTTCTATCTTTCTTAAAAATTGTGCAGGATTTCCACCGTAAATGCTGTTTTCTGGTATTGACTTAGTCACAACACTTCCTGCAGCAACAATTGAACCATCACCGATAGTTACTCCCGGTAAGATAATACATCCAGTTCCTATCCAAACATTGTTTCCAATTTTGATTGGAGAAGTAGACCCTTGTGATGAAAGTCGCATATTTTTTTCAGTTGCGTGACCATTTGAGTCTATAATTTGACAGTTTGCAGCAATTAGACAATTATTTCCTATTTCTATTTTTTCAAAGGCATGAATACACGAGCCATGAATTCGTGAAAAATCTCCTATTTTAATTACTGCATTTGGTTTGTCGCAAAGTATTTTAACTGGTGCAAACATGTTTACATGATAACTTTTGTTACTTGAGTTTAAAATAACATTTTCACCCAATATTAATTGTGCATTTTTATTAATGTTAATAATAGGCCATTTATTAATTCTTAATCCTTTTTGAAAAACTACATTTTTTTTAGAAAATGTTAGTATCAATCTAAAAAGAACAGTATTTACGAAATAAAAAACTTTTATCATATTAACTTTCTTAAGAATTCTTTTTCTTGAATTTAATGTAATATTCATAGAGTATTCTCAGACTTGAGCCAATCACTGCTACTCGAACTGCATTGAATAAAATTGCGTTAATTCCTCCTGAAATACTTAATACATATCCAATAACTAAAAAACTTATAAAAGTCGTAGCAATGAAATCAAAGAGCTTTTTATCCTCAAACTCATATTTGGCTATTGTCCTGATTTTTCTGTAGAGTAGAAATAATGGGATAGGCCAAAATATAAATAAAAACAAGCCAATAATACCAGAACCGTGAAGAACAGCGTTGTAATCATTGTGAATCATTCTTTTGCCATATCTACCATTTGCATAATTACCAGGAGAATTAAAAACTTCTTTTCCAAAAAAGAATAATTTGGGATTTGAACTGAAGACAATTTCATCTAGAACGACGAGTGTTTCTTGATATCGTCCTTCCTCTTCATAATTTTCAGTTGATAATCTGCGTTCTCGAGCTTTTATTTGTTTGTCTAATGTATCTTCAAATAGGGGGTAAGCTACTAAAATCATTAATCCAGAAATTATTAGTCCAAATAAGATGTTAACTCTACTTCCACTATAGATTAAATTCACAATAAATCCGATCAGAATTGCTATGATTGAAATTCTTTTCAATTGAACGAAAACTAAGATGAAAATAATCACTGCAATTAGAATAATCCAACGTCTGTACCTAGGATTTAAATGAATAATTAAAGGGCTTGCCACTAACAAATAGGCCATAGAATTTAGTCCTTCCGTAAATACATTTCCAACATCGAAGATTTCCCCTGAATAAGATTTTCCTTTTATTCCTAGAAAAGTTGAAAGCAAAATATTAATTATGTATAAAATAGCAATTAAAGCAATTGAATTTATTAGTTTTTTGAATTTTTCAAGAGAATCAATCGATAAAAATGAAATTGGTAAAATCATTATCCATATTGCAGTGGCAGCCAAGTTTGAGAGTGAATAAAGAAAATTAGAAGAAAAAACCACTAAGATAGATAAGTAAACTAAAAAAAATATTGCCAAATTGAATTGTTTAGTTGGCTTTATTAGGTTTACGAAATGATAGAAGGTAAAAATAAAGAAAATTATTCCGCTAATTTGGGTTGCAATGGAGCCGCGTGGTAGTATTACACCTACGCTCATTATATAGATGAAAAGCGCGGTAAAAAAACGATATAAAAAAACTTCAGGCTTCATTTTTTTTCACTTAAAATATGTGATTCTAGAAGTGTGAATTGATTTTCTTTTGAAATTTTAGAATTTCGGTTTTCAATCGTTTTCAAAGAAGCTCTATTGGATTTGAAAATACTTTCTAAATATGAAATTATTGATTTTTCATTTGAACACATCTTTCCAGATTCTGAATCCGAAATTAGTTTTTCAACTTCTTTTTCTTCGCCCACAACAAGTATTGGTTTTCTTGCCGCAATATATTCAAATAATTTTCCAGTTAAGTTGCCAGTTTGCTTTGCGTTATTCCAAACAAATTGAAGTAATACATCTGCACTTTTTTGTAAAACCTTAATTTCGGTATTAGCTTTTTTCTTATGAAATATTACTTTTTCCTTCAAATCATTTTTTTGAATTAGTGCTTTTAAAAATTCAGTTTCAGGTGTCCCTATGAAATGTATTTCCGAGTTATTGTACTCTTGATTTTCAATGAATTTTTTGAATGATTTAAAAAAAAGCCCTACATCATAAGTTTTTTTGTATATGTTACCAGTATATAAAATACGGAATGCATTATCTTCTCTTTTTGAATCAATTTTGGAATAAGAGTCAAAATCACATCCATTGTATAAAACATGGGTTTTATTTAAAATTTTTGTACTCAAAAATTGACGATGTCCTTCAGAAACAGTCAAAACTAAATCTGCAGGGAGAATAACTTTCTTTTCAAATGAGAAATGAAATTCAGCGAATAAAGATCTGAAAAGGTTATTAGAATGACTATGTGACCACAAATCCCTGTATTCTGAAATCCAAAAAAGATGAGGCAAACTTCTTTTTAGTTGGCGTGCAATTAGGTGAGGAGAAGGCGGAGAGTAACTTGAATAAATATATTTTATTTGTTTTTCATTAATTATTTTATTCGCTGCATTCAATGTGTTGATTCTCCATGATTTAAATCTTCTGTCGGGCAACCAGGTGGCTAAATAGGGAACAAAAATATTTAAGGTTTTGAATGCAATTTTTCGCGCAAAAACGTTTTTAATTTTTTGAACTTTATCAAACGGGTCATTCCAAGGAACATGAATAACTTCTATTCCATCAAAATTAAATTCACTTGAAGTAATTTCTCCTAATTGTTTAGAAGTTAAAACAGTAACATTCCACCCATTTTTAACAAACAATCTCGCATAGTTATATAATCTCAAGCTGGCTACCGAAAGTCTAGGAGGAAAGGTTACCGAAATAAACAATATTGATTTCTCAGTTTTCAATCGTTTGCTTGTAAATTTCTGACCAATTCTTTGCTACGGATTTCCAATCCGAGATAAGTTCAATTTTTTGAATATTGGTTGAACTTAATTTCTTCTCTGCTTCAAAATTTAAAATAATATTTTCCAATTTCTGATTAAGTTCACCAAAAGAAGAACTATTAAAGTAGAGTCCTTTTTCTCTTAACCATTCATAAGGAAGCCAATTTGCTAGTAACATGACGTTTCCAGCAAAGAAATGTTCCTGAATTGAGGCGCTAAATCCATCTGTCGTCTGAAAATTTAATGTAATATCACTGGCAATTCGAAACATGCAGATTTGCGCTTCGGTAAGGTGCTTTGTAACAATTTGATAATCGAAGTTTGATTTTTTTAATTTATTTTCAACTCGATCAATATAAGTTTGATTTCCACCGTAGGTCATTAAGAAAATAAGTTCTGTTTTTATTTTAACCTCCTCAGGAATTTTAGTGATTTGATCAATAATTTCTATGTGCTGCTGATTTTGAGAACCATTATAGCCAATTGAAATTTGGATTTTCTTCGGATTAAGCCCAAGTGTTGACTTTAAATCAGCAGTTTGCGAAATATTTTTTAAGTTTCTAATTTTTTCAAAGTGAACAACACCAAATGGTTGAGTAAATATATTCTTGTGGTTGAATGAACTTTTTGAGACATATGACTTCATTTCAGGGGTCAAGAACTGAACAGATTTAACTTTTAAAAGCAAGTTATTTAAATTATTCAACCGTTCAATTGGTATTCGGTAAATGTCTGAACCCCAGAAAACAACTTTTATAGGTTTCTTGAAGCACGGAATGATCTCGTCGTATATTGTGCTAAAAAAATGTATGTCAATCAAATCATATTGTTGACTAATATCTAAGATTATTTTTTTTCGAAAGAGTTTATAGATAATCACCTTGAATTTAGGAATTCGAATTATTAACTGAAGCAATTTTAGTTTAGAATTTACTTTGCCACTGTAAGAAAATGTTCTCATGTTAAATAAATCTGCATCAAAATCAAAGTCATTAAGTTCCTTACACAATTTCGTTAAAAGGTGTTTGTTCTCATCGAACTGAAAAAGTATTAAAATTCGTTTTCTACTCAAAATGAAGCGATGATTTCTTTTAATCCTTTTTTGAGCGTGTATTTTGGAATCCAATTCAATAATTTTCTGGCTTTTAAATTACTTCCAAGTGTAACCTCAACATCTCCTTTTCTTTCAAAATTACTTTCATAAACGAAATTCAATTTTCTAGCTGAAATTTCCTCAATCATTTCACAAACTTCACCGATGGAATAGGTTGTTTCTGAACAAAGATTAAAAATCTCATTTTCTATTTTTGAATTCACTCCAAGATAGATCGCTTCAACTACATCTTTAACATGAATAAAGTCT
>CANGLG010000148.1 GCA_947454395.1 Flavobacteriales bacterium | reverse complement strand
TACACTTTATGTGTTTTTTGGATACTAAGACAATATATGCATTATCGTATGGATAACCCTTGGGCAAATCCTTAATAGAAAAAGTTTCATTTGACCTAAACTTTACTTCAACAAAAAAAAACTCATTTTTTTTTGGGTTTTGAATAACAAAATCAGGCATTCTTTTTATCTCTTCTGCCACTTCACTTTTTACTCCTTTCAAAAGCTCCATTATACCTGGAATTGTATTTTCCATGCCATATCTAAAGACGTTGTAACCTAAAGAAAGAAACAATTCTTGAATTAAAGTTTCTGCAATTCTCCCCTTAATCATGTTATATCTATAACCTTTATCTTTATTATTTAATCCACCTGATTCCTGTTTTGATAAAACATGATTAGTGATTTGACCCTGATTATCCTTAGTCTTATAACATTTTAAACAAAGTCCTCCTTAAAACTTGGTGTAATCTCCGCATATTGTACATTTAGCCATGTGAATTTTCAATATTATTTAGTTTATAATTGTCTTAATTCAGTATACAAAACTCAATTTAATCAAAATTGATTAATCAATCCTCTCTAAACTTAGGACTTTTACTCGATGTCTTGTAGTAATAGCCATCAACATAAACACCTACACCAAAACCACAACTAAAATCAGAAGATTCACCAATCATTTCAACTTTAACACCTTTTGAATCAAAGGTGAATTCGATTTTACAATAACCATATTCTTTTGATGCATAAATAGCTTTATTACCTATTAATTCTAGCACTTCATCCATTTGACCCATATTTGGTCCATATTTAGTATTCCTACCATAATATTCTAATTGAATTTTAATTTTTGAATTACCAAGATATTTTACCGATAAAAATCCTTGATTACCTAGATCATTACCTTTATTATCAACGTTTTGCTTTGTTTCATATGTGCCGGTTGGATCAATAGAAACATCTGACTGAATAAAGGATAGGGTAAGAAACATCAAACCGAACAAAAATATTTTCTTCATAAACAGAATTTTAAAATTTTCAATTAATTATCAATTACAAATAAACAAATTTTTCAAAAATCAAATGCTTATCTTTGTAAAACATTTACAAGCATGGAAGATAGTCGTAAACGCGTTGAAGTTTGTTTTACTCCAGGAGAATACCCCTATTACAAAGATGAATTTGAAATCGTTGTAGTCATAGATGTATTAAGAGCAACATCAGCAATTTGTGCCGCATTTGATAATGGCATAAAATCAATTATTCCAGTTCCAACCGTAGAAGAAGCTTGGGATTATAAATTAAAAGGATATTTGGCGGGTGCAGAACGCAAAGGCCAGATTGTTGAAGGTTTTGACTTTGGAAACTCTCCATTTTCATACATGCGAGAAGATTTTAAAGATAAAGAAGTGGTTTTAACAACAACGAATGGAACTAAATCATTAGACGTAGCAAAAAATGCTGAGGTCGTGGTGGTTGGGTCTTTTTTAAATTTGGATTATTTAAGTAAATGGTTAGCCGAGCAAAATAAAAATGTACTTTGTCTTTGTTCAGGATGGCAAGATAAATTCAACTTAGAAGATACCATTTGTGCAGGAGCAATTTCAGATTATTTAATATCTACAGGAAATTATACCTCAATTGAAGATTCTTCCATTGCCGCTAAGTATTTATTTTTATCTGCTAAAGATAATTATTTGGGATATTTGAAATCAAGTTCTCATAGAAGAAGATTAAAAAACTTAAATTTGAATGAGGACATTAAATACTGTCTTACACCTAATCAAACGGAAGTCATTCCCATACTAAAAGATGGCAAGTTGGTCAAACTTTAAGAAAATCACTCTAATAATTATTGCTGCTGCATTTTCTTTCAGCGGTGGAATTGGATTTTACAAATCGACTTGGGGTTTTTTTGGTCATAAACGAATTAATCGTATTGCTGTTTTCACCCTTCCACCGGAAATGTTTGGTTTTTACAAAGAACATTTGGAGTATTTGACAGACCATGCGGTTGACCCCGATATGCGTCGCTATGCCGTAGAAGGTGAAGCACAATGTCATTACATTGATTTAGACCATTATTACAAACCCGGAGAAAATCCTTTTGAAATTATCCCAAGAAAATGGAATGACGCCGTAAAAAAATATTCAGAAGACACTTTGCAAGCTTATGGGATTGTTCCATGGCACATTCAAGTGATGAAGTTCAAATTGCAAAAAGCTTTTGAGACAAAGAATGTCGATTTAATTTTAAAATATTCTGCTGATATCGGTCATTACATTGCAGATTCTCACGTTCCTTTGCATACCACTGAAAACTACAACGGTCAGTTAACGGGACAAAAAGGAATTCATGGTTTATGGGAAAGTCGCTTGGTTGAAATAAATGCAGAAGATTACGATTATTTTGTCGGCAAAGGAAAATACATAAAGAATCTACTTGACTTTACTTGGGAAAATGTAAAAGCTTCACACAATGCATTAGACTCAGTTTTACGCATTGAAAAAGAGGTTTCCGCTTCTTTTCCCGCTGACAGAAAATACAGCTATGAGCAAAAAGGAAATATGAATGCTTCTGTTTACTCGAAAGAATTTTGCGATGTTTACCACAAACGCTTAAATAACATGGTTGAACGAAGATTGAGGGCAGCCATACTTGCCGTTGGATCTGTTTGGTATACCGCCTGGGTCGATGCTGGTCAACCAGATTTATCAAAATTACAAACAACACCACCTTCAGCTGAATTATTACAAGAATTCAAAGCACTAGACGAGCATTTCCATAACGAACAACACAAAGGAAGAATTTGCGATTGAAAATCAGTCTTTTAAACATCATCAATTAAATCATAATTTAAAAATTGAAATTCATTTCTAAAACTGTTTGGATACTTTCAATTGTTAGTTTGTGCACTGATTTAGCAAGTGAAATGCTCTATCCAATAATGCCTATTTACTTAAAATCCATTGGGTTTTCAATTTTCTTAATTGGAATTCTTGAAGGAATTGCAGAAGCAACAGCAGGATTGAGTAAAGGGTATTTCGGAAAACAATCCGATTTGACAGGAAAAAGAGTTCCATTTGTAAGAATTGGTTATTTATTAAGTGCCGTATCAAAACCAATGATGGCAGTTTTTGTAAATCCATTTTTAATTTTTTTCGCTCGAACAACAGACCGCTTTGGTAAAGGGATTCGAACTGGAGCAAGAGATGCCATTCTTTCGGATGAATCTACTCGTGAAACCAAAGCCAGTGTTTTTGGGTTTCATCGTTCGATGGATACAATGGGTGCTGTTTTAGGACCGTTAATTGCCTTGATTTTTTTATATTACAATCCTGAAAACTATCGAATTCTATTTATGATAGCCTTTGTACCAGGGATAATTGCAGTTCTTTTTTCGTTTTTAATCAAAGAAAGCGATAATTCTAAATCAGTTCAAAGAAAAAAGAATTCGTTTTTTACCTTTTTCAATTATTGGAAAGAGAGCAACACTGGTTATAAACAACTGATTATCGGCTTACTAGTATTCGCGTTGTTTAATAGTTCAGACGTTTTTTTAATTCTGAAGGTTAAACAATCCGGAATTGATGATTCATATGTCATTGGTATTTATATTTTTTACAACCTTATCTATGCACTTTTTTCTTTACCACTAGGTATTCTTGCCGATAAAATTGGAGTAAAAAAGGTTTTTATTTTGGGATTAACTATATTTATGATTGTATATTTTGGAATGTCTTTCGCAACAAAACCAATCCAATTTATAGTTTTATTTTTTCTCTATGGTGTTTTTTCAGCTGCAACAGAGGGAATTTCAAAAGCTTGGATTACACTTGTGTCCGATAAAAAAGATACAGCTACAGCAATTGGATTATTTTCTGGTATTCAAAGTCTTTGCGCTTTTACAGCGAGCTCAATTACAGGCTTAATTTGGTATTCGTATGGCGGAACTGCAGCTTTTTTAATTACTGCGATTACTTCCTTATTTGTTATTTTATATTTTAGCTTAGTGATTACACAATCCAAAAATTGAATTATTGGTTTTATTTCCTCATCCGACTCGACCATATTTTCAAATGCGACTTGACCATAGTAATTAAATGCAAAATCAACATTTTTGATAAAACATTGTTTTATTAAACTAAATGGAAATTCAAATTTTCTTTAGGTAATAATCTAAAGACAACATTTAGTTATAAAATCAAAAATTACTAATGATTATCGCTGAAAATCAGAAAAAAATAAATGTTGTTTGGTTCAAACGTGATTTACGTTTTACAGACCATGAACCTTTGTTTTTAGCTCAAAAATCGGGTTTACCAGCACTATTGATTTATTTTTTTGAGCCTTCCGTTATGGCATACGAAGATAGCGATTTTCGGCATTGGCGTTTTGTCTATGAATCAATATTGGACATGCAATCTAAGTTGGAACGATACAAATCTAGTGTGCACATTTTCCATGGTGAAGCCGACTTTATTTTCTCAAAGCTCTCAAATGAGTTTAAAATTGAGAATGTCTATTCACATCAAGAAATAGGTAATAAACTGACTTTTGACCGTGATAAAAGTTTGGCACAATTCTTTAAAAAAAACAACATTCAATGGGTTGAATGTCAAACAAATGGAATTATAAGAAAGCTAAAATCACTGGCTGATTGGAATTCAAAATGGGAACAGCACATGACTAAATATCCATTTTTAGTTAATGAAGAAAAATCCTTTTTTTTCAATCTAAACACTGATTTTTATTCATCCATAAAGGGCCCTGAATTACCACAGGAAATTACAATAAGGAACAATAACTTTCAGCAAGGTGGAGAAACAATGGCCTGGAAATACTTCAAAAGTTTCATCAATGAACGTTATATAAATTACAGTAAACACATTTCGAAACCACTTTTGAGTCGTACGGGATGTAGTCGCTTGTCTCCCTATTTAGCTTATGGAAATATTAGCATGCGCATGGTCTATTTATATACCCGGCAGCATTACGACAACTCAAAAAACAAACGTGCCTTAAATAATTTCATATCTCGTTTACATTGGCATTGCCACTTTATCCAAAAATTTGAATTAAACGATTTCATGGAGTTTGAAAGCGTGAGTTCAAAACATGAAAAATTAGAAAAAACAAAGAACTTAAAATACATTGAGGCATGGCAATCAGGTCAAACTGGCGTACCACTTGTAGATGCTTGTATGCGTTGTTTGGTGAAAACGGGCTACATAAATTTCAGAATGAGAGCAATGTTAGTTTCATTTTTTGTTTACGATTTATGGCAAGATTGGCGCGACTTACATTTTTTAGCACGACAATTTTTAGATTACGAACCAGGAATTCATTATCCTCAAATTCAAATGCAATCCGGTGTTACAGGACAACATACATTGCGGATTTATAATCCGGTGAAAAACTCTGAAGAACACGATCATGAAGGACTTTTTATCAAAAAATGGGTTCCGGAGCTTAAGGATTTACCTGCAGACTTAATTCATGAACCATGGAAAATGAATGAGATGGAACAAACTTTCTACAATTGTCGCATCGGAAAAGATTACCCCACTCCAATTGTTGACCTAGAAAAAGCCCGAAAAAAAGCAACTGAAATAATGTATAGTTTGAAAAAATAAAGGATTATGCCTTCTTCACAAATTCTGATTTCAAAGCCATTGCTCCAAAACCATCAATTTTACAGTCGATATTATGGTCACCATCGGTTAAGCGAATGTTCTTAACTTTCGTTCCAGCTTTAATATTTTTAGGTGCACCTTTAACCGGTAAATCTTTAATTACAACAACTGAATCACCATTTTGTAAAACGGCACCGTTAGCATCCAAAACTACATTTTCATCACTTTCTACTGCACTTTCGTCAATTGTCCATTCGAAAGAACATTCCGGACAAGTATATTGATTATCTC
>CANGLG010000147.1 GCA_947454395.1 Flavobacteriales bacterium | reverse complement strand
TACAAACACCAACATTGGCAATGATTGTTCAGCGACAGAAAGAAATCAATGCCTTTAACAGTGAGGAATACTGGGAGTTAAAAACGATTTATCGTGAAACTGAATTTCTTTGTCAGATTGATCGCTTGAAATCTCAAGACAAGGCAGATAAAGGGTTAGCTTATTTGAAGGATAAACCTTTTGAAGTAACTTCCTTTGAACAGAAGGAAGGAAAAGAGGGAAATCCAAGATTGTATGATTTGACATCACTCCAAGTGGATGGAAATAAACGATATGGATACAGTGCGGAAGAAACGCTGAATTTGATTCAAAGTCTTTACGAAAAGAAATTAGTGACTTACCCAAGAGTTGATACATCGTATCTATCCGAAGATTTACATCCGAAAATTCCAGGTATTTTAAATGGATTGAGAGATTATAAACGATTTACAGGAGAATTGCTTTCGAAACCGATTCCAAAACTAAAGTCAGTTTTTGACGACAAAAAAATCACTGATCACCACGCGATTATTCCAACTGGAATCGCACCGAGTGGGATTTCTCCTGATGAACATCGAATTTATGATTTGATTACAAGAAGATTTATTGCTGTTTTTTATCCGGAATGCAAGGTTTCTAATACGACAGTTCTTGGGAAAGTGGATCAATTAATGTTCAAAGCGACAGGGAAACAAATCATTGAAAAAGGTTGGCGCATTGTATATGAAGACTTAAAAATCAAAGAAGAATCAAAAAGCAAAGGCGAGTCTAAGGGAAAAGAAGAGGAAGATAAAATATTACCGCTATTTCAAGAAGGAGAAAGTGGTCCGCATGAGCCCATTATTCATAAAGGAAAAACAACTCCTCCAAAACCCTACACAGAAGCAACGTTACTTCGAGCTATGGAAACAGCTGGTAAAATGGTCGAAAATGAAGAGATGAGGGAGGTTATGAAAGAAAATGGAATCGGACGGCCATCTACTCGTGCAAGTATTATAGAAACACTTTTCAAAAGGAAATACATTGAAAAGAAAAAGAAAAATATTTTTGCAACTGAAACTGGAATGTCATTGATCGATACGATAAAAAATGATTTGCTAAAAAGTCCTGAATTAACCGGATTATGGGAACATAAACTTCGTCAAATCGAAAGAGGTAACTACTCTCCTCAAGCATTTAAAGATGAGTTGTTTAAAATGTTAAGGGAGATTACAGACGAAGTGATTTTCGGATATTAATTACTTTCGTAATAGTAATCAATTAGAGATCCTAGGTCATGAAGTTGTAATTCATTTTTTGTTAGAACTTTAACTTCATAAGTCCTATTGTATAAAGGATCTATTAACTTAATTCGTTCTTTATCAAATTTATCTTTATCCATAGTCCACATCCAAGACCAGCTACCTTCAATGATGCCATTTATAACAACATTACTATCAGCTCCAATTTTAAATTCTAGACTTTCGTTTGGTGATTCTTCAAATCCAGTCGAATGAATCTTTTTGGTTAATTTCCAAGTTTTGTTTATTAATCTTTTTTCTGGACTTTTAAATGATATAAAAGGTCGATCATACTTTCTACAAGAAAAAATAATTAAAGAAATAAAAGTTAAAACAAATAATTTTCTCATCGGTTGGTAATTTGGTTCAAAGATAAAAAATAAAAATTACATTTTCTCAGGTGACTCAATACCAAGTGGTTTCAAACATAAATGAATAGTATTTGCAACCTGCTCACTTAAAGCCAATCTGGTGTTTTTTATATCTTCATTTTCTTCAGTAAGAATTTTAACAGATTGATAAAAATGATTGTATGATTTCACCAATTCATATGCATAATTTGCAATTAAAGCAGGAGAATAAGAACTTGCAGCTTCGTTAATTACTGAAGGGAAATTCTGTAGAATTTTGATAATTTCTTTCTCTTCATTTGAAATTGAATAATTTCCACTAAAATTTCTCGAGAATCCATTTGCTTTCTTGATTAAAGAGTTAATTCTTGCAAATGCATATTGAATGAAAGGTCCAGTGTTTCCTGTCAAATCAACTGATTCCTCTGGGTTAAACATCATTCTTTTCTTGGGATCAACCTTCAAAAGATAGTATTTTAAACCTCCAAGTCCAATTTGATAAAAAAGTTCGTTTTTGGCATCCTCACTCATTCCTTCCAAGTGTCCTCTTTCGTTGGTCATTTCTGCAGCCTTTTCAATGACTTCATCTATTAAATCGTCTGCATCAACTACAGTTCCTTCTCGAGATTTCATTTTTCCACTTGGTAAATCGACCATGCCATAGGATAAGTGAAAGCAATTGTCAGCCCATTTGTAACCTAGTTTTTTAAGGATTAGAAAAAGGACTTTAAAATGGTAATCTTGTTCGTTTCCAACTGTGTAAACCATGCCATTCAAATCTGGATAATCATTGAACCTGTCAATTGCCGTTCCAATATCTTGAGTCATATATACTGCTGTTCCGTCAGAACGAAGCACCAATTTTTCATCAAGTCCGTCGGCAGTTAAATCAATCCAAACTGAACCATCGTCTTTTTTATAAAAAATCCCGTCTTTGAGTCCTTTTAGTACTATGTCTTTGCCAAGAAGAAAAGTTTCAGATTCGTAATAGAGATTGTCAAAATCAACACCCATTTTTTTATATGTGGATTCAAATCCTTCATAAACCCAGTTATTCATGGTTGTCCATAATAAATAGATTTGAGGATCACGAGCTTCCCATTTAATCAGCATTTCTTTAGCTTCTTTTAAAAGAGATGTTTGATTTTTTGCGAGTTCTTTTATCTTGTCTTCAATAGCTTGAATTGCTTTTTCGTCTTTTCCAATTTTTGCTGATTCGAACTTTAAAAACTCCTCAATTATTTGTTTCGGAAAGCCATCAAAATTCTTCGAGTTCCATTGTTCAATGATTGATTTTGCTTCAGCATTAAAATGTTTATCAAATTCAACATAGTATTTCCCAACCAGTTTATCTCCTTTTAATCCCGTGTTAGAGGGAGTTTCGCGTTCTCCTTTATCATTAATTGGCGAAAATTTTTCCCACGCCAGCATGCTTTTACAAATGTGAATGCCACGATCATTAATAACTTGCGTTTTGATTACTTTGTGTCCATTTGCTTTCAGGATTTCAGCAACAGAATAACCAAGGAAATTATTTCTTAAATGCCCAAGATGTAATGGTTTATTTGTGTTTGGAGAGGAGTATTCGACCATGATTGTTGGCTTTGAATTCTCCGGCGCGTAACCGTAATTTGGTGTTTGTCTGATTGATTTTAGTGTTTCAAACCAAAATGAATCTTTCAATGACAAATTTAAAAAGCCATTGATAGCTTCAAATTTTTCAATTTCTTCTATTTGATTTTGTAGAAAAGCTCCAATTTTATTTGCTGCATCAGTCGGAGCACACTTCATAAGTTTAGAAAATGGAAAAACAACCAATGTGAAATCTCCTTCTACATCTTTTCTTGTCAATTGAAACTGAATAATATTTTCGTTTATCTGGGTTCCGAAAAGATTTTCAGAATGTTCAAGTAAGAGCCCTTTAATTTTGTTTTCCATGTTTATTTTTCAAGTGTTTCAGTGATGGCCTCCAATAATTCCAATGCGGTTTCAGCCATTTTATTTTTGTGTTCGTCTAGGCAAGGATTTACTTCAACTAGTTCTAAAGCAATTAAATTTTTGAATTTGCAAACACCGGTTAAAATTTGCTTCGCTTCAACAGGGGATAAACCATTTGGAACAGGTGTGCCCGTTCCGTGTGAAGTTAATTTTGGATCCATTGAATCTACATCAAATGAAACATATAACAAATCTACCTGACTGAATTTATCATGCAATTTATTTAGTAAATTTTCAATTCCAATTTCCCTAACTTCATTAACGGTATAGTTTTTTATTTCTTTATTTTTTAATAAATAATCTTCTTGTTCTTCTGTATCACGAACGGCAATAAAAACAAGGTTTTCAGGATTAACGGCGCCCGATTTTAATTTGTCCCAATGATTTTTTGTTTCTGAATCTAAATCATTCTTTTTACATTCAAGATTATCTATTCCTAAAGCTGTGGCCAAAGGCATTCCGTGAATGTTTCCAGATGGAGTTGTATATGGCGTATGTAGATCTGCATGTGCATCTATCCAGAGCACACCTAATTTTTTATTTGGAAAACATTTTGTAATTCCTTGAATGGTTCCTCCGGCAGAGCCATGATCTCCTGCGACAATCAAAGGAAACTCATTTTTGGAAAGGCTTAATTGAACTTCTTTTGAAATGTTGTCAAAAACTTCAATTACTCCACTTATATTTTTCGCGAAAGAGCTTTTTATTGGTTGATCCAATAAATTATTTAGGTCTTTAACGTATGAAATATTTCTGTTATGAAACAATTTAGAATGTTTGTTTCGGGCAGCCGTTAATATTGCATCTGGACCCAAAGAAGCTCCTCTAGTTCCTGCACCTAACTCGGAAGGATTGAAAATGAATTGTATCTGCTTGTTCATGCTTTTAGCTTTTTCGTTCGGTGTTACAAAATTAAAACTATTAAACAATGTTTGTAAGGAAAATTTCTAATGTCTTTTTTATATCTTTGAAAAGAAATAAGGGGATGTAGCTCAGTTGGCTAGAGCGCTTGACTGGCAGTCAAGAGGTCGTCGGTTCGAGCCCGATCTTCTCCACAGAAATAAAAATATGTCGAAGGGGTTTAGTTATGTCTTATTATTGCTGCTGTGTTTCTGTTTTGAAAAAAACAGTCACTCTCAAGAAAATAAGCCCTTTTCAGGAGAATTGGTTTACACCATTGAACGAGCAGATAAGAAGGATTCTGTGAAAGCGGAGATGATTATTTACGCAAGAGATTCAATGTTGCGTGTTGTCAATTTTAATTCTGAGACCGGTAGACAGGAGTTAATTAAACATCTTAGATTGGGAAAGTCATATTTGTTAATTGACACTGAAAAACAAAAATTTGCCGTTCGAACCAATGAACATCTGGATAAAGACACAGTTATCAATTATTCGTTTAAAAAGAAATGGGGACGTAAACGAATAGCAGGTATTTATGCCAAGAAATTATTGGTAACTCAGAAGAACATAAAAAATGAATTGAAATTTTACTATTTCAAAAATATCTCGGCAAAATATGCAAATTCCTTTAAGGAATTCCCTGGATTACCTGTTTTATATTATATTTCAACCGATCATGGTGCTTATAAATATACGTTGAAAGAAATTAAATTTACTGTGCCCCCACTTCAGCTTTTTTCTTTTGGTAAAGAATATAAGATTGTTACATTTGAGCAGTTTACAGAAGAATTTTCAAGACTTTATGAAACAGGTGAAAAATAATTGATTAAACTAACATTTGCCTGTTTATAGTTACATTACACAATCCTCTTTTTCATTGATGTTTAACTTAATTTCGTAAGATAGCCAAAATGCGAAATGGAAGAAAACGAGTTTATACCAAAGTCAAATCAGCGAACCGAAGAGTCAGCACCTTCAAACAAGACAAAAAAAGAGGAGAAAAAAGTTGTTAAACCAAAATCAAATGGTTTAAAACTCTCACTGTTTGAAAAAATTGATAAGCAAAAATTGAAAGTGGTTTTCGGCTCCTTACTTTCTTTACTTTCAATTTATTTCTTTCTAGCCTGTGTTTCATATCTTTTTACATGGGAAGTTGATCAGGACAAATTATTGAATCGTTCTTTTGTGGATTTCTTATTCGATTCAAAAACACCTGGTGTTGAAAATTGGCTTGGAAAACTCGGTGCTTGGATTTCCCATTTTTTGATTTATAGTTTGTTTGGAATCACTTCATTTGGAATTTGTTTCTTGATGTTTCTCACTGGAGTTAAAATCCTGTTTGATAAAACCTTTTTTCCAATCATACAAACTTACACAATTGTATGGTCCTATATTTTATGGGGTTCTGTTTTTCTTGGTTTCTTTGCATCAAAGGTTAATTTTTTAGG
>CANGLG010000146.1 GCA_947454395.1 Flavobacteriales bacterium | reverse complement strand
CTTTGTTATTTCCGCGAATAGCTCCAATGATACCCGAAACATGCGTTCCGTGCAGAGCATCTGGTCCTTCGACATCTGAATTACCATAATTGTTATCAGAAAAATCATCTGGATTATCACCAATTAAAGAGCGGTCATCATAATTCACATTCAAATTGTAATTTAACTGATCCTCTATATATTTCTTAGTTTCTGCATCTAGCATTCCAGAATTAACCATTTCAAGATAAGGCTCAAACTCTGCTCTTTCGCTTTCCACTTCATTTTTAACTTGTAAATAAAGTTCAAACTCTTCATCACTTTTAATTGTAGCAGGATCAATCCCATCGTATTTATCCATCAATTTGGAAAGTATTCTCGTTTTTTCTAAACGAGCAGCATCTAGATTTTCACCTTTGCTGTTTCCAAGAAAATTCCAACCATGAACATCATCAACATACCCGTTGTGGTCGTCATCAATTTTGTTATTAGGAATCTCATTAGGGTTTGTCCAAATTTTACCTTGCAAATCCTCATGTTCTATATCAACTCCAGAATCAACAACAGCAACAATTACAGGCTCTGATTTCTTCTTTTTTAATAACCCGTAAGCTTTATCAGTTTGCATCCCTACCCCGTCTTTGTTATACCAATTTAATGTTCCGGGAATTGCTTGTGCATTTACATTAAGACTTGTTGAAACCAATATTGCATATAAGCCAAGCTTTAAAAAGTTTTTTCTCATGAGTGATTTTTTTTCAAAAATAACGAAAAAGTTTACAGAAAATTTGATTCCTAAAGACATTTAAAGAATTCCATCAATAATTCTTAAATTCGCTTAACGAAGATTAACTAAATCTATTGTATATGATTAAATATATTTTGTTTTTGTCTATTTCATTTCTATCGCTTCATGCAAACAGTCAAAAACATTTTATCAATTTTACTGAGTTTTCAAAATCAAAAGAGGCTAACAACTTAAATTCTTGTTTGCCAAATACGATTGAAAATCTGAGGGTTTTGAATGAAAACAAAATTCCTATTAAATATACTACTAAAAACTGGATATATTTTAACTCAAATTCTAATTGGTTGAAAGACAATTTTCAATCAGGACAGCTTAAAAACTTTTACTTTGAATTTTCCAATCCTCAAGCACTTGCCGATTCTGCAATTGTGAGACACAAAATAAACTTAGTTCATCAAGGATATAATCTCGATACTACCTACACTGGAAAAGATGTTATTATTGGAATTGTAGATGAAGGAATTGATTTTAATCATCCTGACTTTAAATTACCATCCGGAAAAACACGTGTTTTACGTTACTGGGATCATACGTTATCGAGCGCAAATTCACCTCAACCATATAACTACGGAACAGTTTGGGATAGTTCGGCAATTAACAATGGTACTTGCTCTTCACTTGAAAACGCGACAGCACATGGAACAACTGTTTCTGGTATGGCGGCAGGAAATGGCAGAGCCAATAACAAAAACAAAGGCGTTGCACCGGATGCTGATATCGTTGTAGTTGAAACAAATTTCAATTTACAAAACTGGACGTTATCAATAGCAGATGCTTGCGATTACATTTTTAAAGTGGCTGATTCACTAGGAAAACCTGCCGTAATTAATTTGTCTCTTGGTGCCTATCTCGGAAGCCATGATGGCAAAGATCCAGCAGCGGAGTATATTGATTCATTATTAACTGCCAAAAATGGTAGAATTGTTGTTTGTGCCGCTGGTAATTCGGGAGCACAAGGAAAATATCATGTTGGAGGAACTGTGAATCAAGACACGACCTTCTTTTGGAATAAAAATAATCCTGGAAACACCTACGTTGGAACAAATAAAATCATTTTTGATTTGTGGACTGATTCTTCCGAAGCTGATATCCATTATGCTTATGGCGCTGATTTACCTGCCCCAGACTATGGTTTTCGTGGCAGAACAACATTTCATCACTTCCTAGATAGTTCATCTACTTTTCCGATTGTTTTTGATACCCTTTATAATTCTAATGGAAATCGGATTGCTTGTATTGAAACGTATCGCGAATATGTTGGTACAAACTTTCACATGCAAGCTGTTTTCAGAAACATTGATTCATTGAATTATTTATACCGTTTCGAAACATTTGGAAATGGTAAGATTGATGCATGGGGAGGTTCTTGGCAACAATTAAGTGATTTCGTATCGCTAATACCTGATACTTCAATTATGCCGGGAATTGCCAATTACATGATGCCAGATACACTTCAAACTATTGTTTCTTCTTGGAATTGTTCCGATAAAGTGATTTCTGTTGGAAACATTCGAAATAGACAAAGTCACATTGACAAGAATAATAATATTTACAATCCCAGTTTGACTTATGGAGTTGGACAACTTTCTATAAACAGCAGTAAAGGCCCAAGTCGTCTTGGAGTTACAAAACCAGATGTTGTTGCAAGCGGTGATATCTCGTTAGCTTCTGGACCGATGTGGTATCTCTCTAATTCTGCGAACAACGCCTCCATCGATCAAGGAGGTTTTCATGTTCGAAATGGGGGAACATCTATGGCTTCCCCTGTTGTTGCAGGAATTGCAGCACTTTATCTTCAGAAATGTTCAAATGCCAGTTATTTGGATTTCAAAACAGATTTAACAAATACTTCTTCAGCAGATTTTCAAACTGGAATGACTCCAAATAATGCTTATGGCTATGGTAAAGTTAATGCACATGAAACCATACTTCAAAAACATAAAACTGTTACGATTACCGGCCCATCTGGAATTTGTGCAGGCCAAACAGCTACTCTCGGATTTTCAACACAAATGAATCCAAATACGATTAATTGGTCCAATGGATTTCAAACTTTTACTATCAGTACTGTTATCCCTGGAAACTATTCTATAACCTTAATCGATGAAAAGGGATGTCGTTCCAAGGGAACAAAAAATTTAATTTCCTATGCATTACCTTATGTCGACGCTGGAGCGAACCGGATTATTTGCCCAGGAACACATATTACTCTTTTAGGTACAGGGCAAGCAACTACCTATAATTGGAACAACAATGTTCAAAATAATGTTTCTTTTATCCCTACACATTCCGGTTATTACAAAGTAACAGGAACAGATTCTTATGGTTGTAGTTCTTCAGATTCTACATTTATTGACTTTTACACTGTTCAACCTGTTAATTATAATGAAACTGTGGCAAGTATTGGAACACAAGATTTAGCATTCAACGTAGTACAAGGCACCCCGAGCGGTGGATATTATTCAGGTGACGGTGTAATTGGAACGAGTTTCCATCCGGGTTTAGCTGGAGTTGGAGAACATTACATAGTTTATTCCCTAGTTGATAATAATGGATGTATTTCATCAGATTCTTCCTTGATAAATGTTTATGACAATGTGGGAATTGAAACTTTAACAAATGAATTTTCATTGTACCCAAATCCAACGAATGAGTTTTTAAATATAAGTTCTTTGAATCCAATTGAACTGATTTGTTATTCAATTGAAGGTAAGAAAATTGAAGAAATATACGTGAATCAAATTTTTCAATTGAAAACTTCACACTTCTCGAATGGGATGTATTATCTTGTTGCAAAAAACAATTTGAATGCAAAACCTCATTATTTTATAAAAAACTAAAAAAATGAAAAAAGCACTTTTAATTTTATTTTCTTCCTTTCTTTTGCATACCGCTTTTACCCAGAAAGGCATGCTTTCTGTTGGCGGTAGAACTACTGTTTCTCTTTTTAATGATGGAGGAACCAATAATTTTGGGACAGGACTTGGAGGACAATTTCGGCTACAATTTGCAGAAAATATAAATTCAGATTGGTTTTTTGATTATTTGACAAGCGATATTGGAACAGTTGGAACACGCACCGATTATCACATCGGTTGGAACGTTCTATATTATCCTTACCTAGCAAAAGATGAAAAAGGAAATATGAAAAACTCTTTTTTAAAACCATACATTGTTGCTGGTCATTGCTTTGATTATACGCAATTTAAAGCCAATCAAGATCTATCGAATTTTGCTGAAAGATGGAGTTCAGCAGTACAAGCTGGAATTGGAACACATTTAAATCTTTCAAGAAAATTAGACTTAACATTCATGTCGCAGTACATGTTTCATCTTGGAACACACATTGAATCAAGACAAGATGGGAATCTGTTGATTCTAACTAAAGAAAAAGGAGCTAGTTTGGAAGGACATTTGTTAATTACAGTTGGGTTAAATTATAAAATTGGGAAATTATGGTAAGATGTATTTTTTGCATTTCGTTATGTTTGTTATTTAATCTTGCTTTTGGTCAAAACGATACGACACGAAAGAAAGAAGACCTTTCTGAATTGTACTTTCGAAGAGGATTAGTGAAAGCTACTGCCACTATCTCTCCTGGAAAAATGCTTCAAAACAAAGCGAATTCCATGTATCTTTCAGGTTTTTTGGAGTATGCATTGAGCAACAAATATAGTTTAAGAGGTGATGTTTTTCAATTTGTTGATGCAACCTACTCTGACGCTTCACAATTGGAACCTCTATTTATGAACAGACTGTATTTTGGAGCTTTTCGTCATTTCGGTAAAAAAAATCTAAAATTCTATTTGGGCGCACAACATGGAATGACATTCATGCAATATTACCACAGTTACAATCAAGGAAATAAGTTCTCTGTTGCACCTTCTTTTTCATTGAAAGCAGGAACAACTTTTTACGTTTGGAAATACTTCAATTTCTTTGCTGATGTCACTTATGTAAATTCAGCAACACGCGGATTGATGTTTGGTTCTCAAAAAATGGATGAACTGATTTTTTCAGCAGGACTAGGATTTCATTTAAACACGATAAAAAAAGTCCATTTCATTGGAACTCCTTCTTTTTAAGAAGCATCAAACTCGCTCGATTATAGTTGCATACCCCTGCCCCACTCCAATACACATCGTTACAAGTGCATAGTGTTTTTGAGTGCGTTGCAACTCACGCGCCGCAGTTAATAGAATTCTTGCACCGGACATTCCAAGCGGATGTCCTAAAGCAATCGCACCTCCATTTGGATTAATTCTTGGGTCATTATCTGCAATTCCCATTGCTCTTGTACAAGCTAAAACTTGAGCTGCAAATGCTTCATTTAATTCCAATATGTCCATATCAGCCAAAGTTAAACCTGCACGATCTAACGCTTTTTGAGAAGCATAAACAGGACCAATCCCCATTATTCGTGGCTCTACTCCCGCAACAGCAGCAGAAACGATTCGTGCAATTGGTTTCAAAGAATGAGATTTCAATCCTGCTTCTGATGAAATCAACAATGCCGCCGCTCCGTCGTTTAATCCAGATGCATTCCCAGCTGTAACTGAACCATCTTTTTTGAATGCCGGTTTTAAACTAGATAACGTTTCCATAGTTGTTGATGCTCTGGCAAATTCATCCTTTGCAAAATGAATCGGATCTTTTTTCTTTTGCGGAATAATAACAGGGACAATTTCACCGTCAAAAAACCCATTTTCTTGAGCTTTTGCAACTTTTTCTTGCGACCAACATGCAAATTTATCTTGCGCTTCTCTTTCTATTCCGTATTTGTCAACCAAGTTTTCGGCAGTCATGCCCATACTATCTACGCCATAAATCTCTTGCATTTTTGGATTTATGAAACGCCATCCGAATGATGAATCGAACATTTGAGCATCACGTCCAAAAGCAGATGAAGTTTTGGAAATCACCCATGGTCCGCGCGTCATGTGCTCCACTCCACCGGCAATGTATAAATCTCCCGCTCCATCTTTGATTGCCCGTGCTGCGTTTATTGTAGCGGCCATTCCTGATGCACATAATCTGTTTACTGTTTCCCCAGCAACTTCAATTGGCAATCCGGCTAAAAGACCAGCCATTCTGGCAACATTTCGATTGTCTTCTCCCGCTTGATTAGCGCAACCTAAAATAACATCTTCAATGGCTTTTAAGTCTAAATTGGGATGTCTTTCTAT
>CANGLG010000145.1 GCA_947454395.1 Flavobacteriales bacterium | reverse complement strand
GTGTTTCAGCAAACAGTGGACTGAGAATGGCAATGTTGCAAAAAGAATCAGAGGGTTGGAAAGTGTTTGTGCCGAAATTTGAATATTGTACTGATAATGCTGCTATGATAGCAATTGCCGGGAAATTTCTTTTTGAAAATCAAATTTTTTCTGATCAATCTGTGGTTGCCAAAGCACGACTAGATTGGTAAAAAAAATTAAAAAAAATACATGTTTAAATGCAATGTGATTTTTTTTGTTATTTTCGTTCTTATTCACAAAAATCACCTAATATGGAAGCGACTCTTATCGAAAAGGAACAAATCCCTTTATTGACATTTCATGACAAAACAACTGTAGATCAACATCCCGATTTGCAAAATCAAATTGAAAAAGCAACTATTTTAGGGAATGCTCACCGAACAAAAGTTTCAATTTATTTCAAAGATGATGAGAGCCTTAAGCGAGTAGAAACAACAATTTGGGCCGCTGGAACAAAATTTATTTGTCTTAAAGGTGGAGTTTGGATTCCTATAAGTCGACTTATTGAAGTAAAGATCTAACTATGAAAATAGTTTCGATTGTTGCTTTTTTTATTGTTTTTTCATTTCGTTTAATAGCTCAAAATCATTTGAAATGGACTTTTGAGTATGATAATACAACCAAAAAATTCATGGCATATGGCCGTATTGACGAGCATTGGCATGTTTATTCCTCCAGAACCAAAAAGAACGCAGGCCCAATTCCTGTTTCTTTTACTTTTGAAAAAAATAAAAATGCGAAACAAAAAGGAAAGCCTGAAGAACAAGGAATTCCAGTAAAGCTCTTTGATCCGAATTTTGATTCAGAAGTTTTTCAATTTGAAAATATTTATATTGTAGAAGTTCCTTTTAGAGTAAAAAAAGCTACCACAATTAAAGGAATTGTAAATTATATGGTTTGTGATGATAAGATGTGTCTCCCGCCAATTGATGTTCCTTTTTCAGTTTCAGTAAATCCGTAATTATGAGAAAAATTATTTTATTATTTTTTGCCTTAATTTTAACAACATTCTCCTTTTCGCAAGGAATGGAAGATTTTATCAAATGGCAATTATCTGTTGAAAAAATCGATGACGCTCATGCTAATTTGGTTTTTACTGGAAAAATAGCTGAAGGCTACCACATTTTTTCATTAAAACACGATCCGGCACTTGCTGATGGGACTGGTTTAGTTCCACAATTTGAATTTAAAAAATCTGCAAATTATAAGTTGGTTGGAAAACCTTTTGAAATTGGAAAGCCGATAAAACATGTTGATGATTTGGGGACATCGTTATTCTTTGAAAAGAAAGCGGTATTCAAGCAACAAATTGAAGTGCTTACAAAAGAGGAATTTAACATTGACTTCGGAATAAAATACTTTCAGCTTTGCAATCCTGACGGCTGTGTCGGACCTTTCGATTACGATAATAAAATTAAAGTAGCCGGATTTATTCCCACCGGTGAGGCTACTGTTTCAGCTGAAGATACTTCCGGAACAACAGTTGCAAATGAGATTCAAGATGAAAATCAAACGATTGCAAAACCTCTGACTCCTAAAAAAACGCAGAAGAAAGAAAAAGAATCCAACTTCGTAATTTTCATTGCCGGATTTTTAGCAGGACTTGTTGCATTACTTACGCCATGTATGTTCCCAATGATTCCAATGACTGTTACATTCTTTACAAAGCAATCTAAAACGCGTCGTGAAGGTGTATTCAAAGCTTTGGTATATGGAATTTCAATAATATTAATTTATGTAACGTTCGGGGTCATTTTCACGGCAGCGACTGGTCCACTTGGATTGAACGATTTATCTACAAATGTTTGGATGAACTTGATTTTCTTCGGGATTTTTGTATTGTTTGCTTTTTCGTTTTTGGGTGCTTTTGAAATTCAATTACCTAGTTCATGGGTTAATAAAATGGATAGGCAAGCAGATAAGGGTGGATTGCTTGGCATTTTCTTTATGGCTTTTACGCTAGGATTGGTTTCATTTTCTTGTACAGGTCCAATCATTGGTAGTTTATTAGTAGAGGCAGCAACTTCCGGTTCTTATTTTACACCTGCGATTGGAATGACCGGTTTTTCATTGGCTTTAGCAATTCCATTTACCTTGTTTGCTATTTTTCCGGGATGGTTGAATTCGTTGCCACAGTCTGGAGGTTGGTTGAATTCAGTTAAAGTAGTTCTAGGTTTGGTTGAATTGGCATTGGCATTGAAATTCTTGTCGTCTGTAGACTTGGCTTATCACTGGGGAATACTTTCAAGAGAATGGTTTGTTGCTATTTGGTTTGTTTTATTCTTGATAATGGGAATTTATTTACTGGGTAAAATTCGTTTTTCACATGATTCACCAGTTGAAAAATTAAGTGTGTCACGTTTTATATTTGCTTTAGTAGCACTTGTTTTTGCTGTTTATTTGTTACCCGGAATGATTGGGGCTCCATTGAAGTTAATAGATGGAATTGCTCCGCCAAGAACGCATTCTGAGGATAATTTCCGATATGTTAATGGCGGATTGGAAACTGGTTTGGTAAAAGATTCTATTTCTGAAAAATATGCTGCTGACATGCATCCGGTTGGGGATGGTTCCATTTTGGTTTTTCATGATTTAAAAATTGCGACGGAATATGCTAAAGCGAAAAATCTTCCTATTTTATTAGATTTTACAGGTCATGCTTGTCAAAATTGTCGTAAAACGGAATCTTCGGTTTGGACAAATGATGAAATTCGACCTTTGTTGCAGACAAAATTTGTTATTGTGTCTTTGTATTGTGATGACCGAACACCTTTGCCTGCTAGTGAAGTGCATTACTCTGAAATTGCAAAGCGACAAATCAAAACCGTTGGAAATAAATGGGCAGAAATGCAAATTGAAAAATACAATAGTTTTCAGCAGCCACTTTATGTTGTGATTGATCATGAAGGTAATGATTTGACTGAGGCAATTGGTTATACGCCAGATATTAAGAAGTATAAGTCCTTTTTAACGAAAGGGATAAACGCGTTTAAAAAGTAACGAGAAAGTCGGGTTTCAAACAATATAAATTAATTGATTGAACTGTAATAGGTTGTGAAGCTCTCACAATTACTCATTAATTCATCGTAATGTTCAGGAAACTGATTTTTTAACTTGAAATAGTAGCTATTTATAGGTTTTTTTGGTTGTTCATCATCGTAACTATCTCGAAAATTGAACGCTATTTTATATTTTTCACATCTTCCAGCCATTCTTAGTGAAAGTGCTTTGAAATCATCTTTTTTAGCACAATTGTAAGCTTCCATGTAGAATTTTTTTGCGAGGATACATTCAAAATATTCAAAGTTATCTACCAGAGGGCATTCCAAATAACTTTGAGACCAAGCGTATCTGCGCATCATCCATGAATTTCCGTATTGTGTCATGTTGAAATAACAATTTGCAATGTGAAAAGCAGCATATGCCTTTTTATTTCCTGAAAATGACTGAAAATCAGATTTTAATTTTAGTAATTTTCGTGTGATTGATTCTTTTGTAAAAACAATTGTATCAACAGGTGTTTTAGTGTGTTCAAGATAAAAGTTGGTATAAAATGGATTGGAATTTAAATACGTTTTAAATGGATAATGTTCCGATTTCCAAAGCGTATCGTTTACCTTTTCAAAAGCGCCAAGAGCTTCATTCAGTTTATCTTCACGAATAAATTTAGTGCCTAATAAATCATATAAACGATCAATTTCCTTAGTTAATTTCTCTTTTTTCCAACTTTCAAAACTGGAATTTTGATTGTTTGACTCTTTTAGGTCGCTTATCAGACTTTTCATTTCCTCGGTCGAATAGGCATCGTTCAAGTATAAAAAGTAGTCGTAATAATAATTTAAAAACCAGCTGCTTTGAACACCGTTTGGTCTCCAATAAACTTGGTTGTGATCATAAATATCATCAATATACTCTTCTTCATTATTCAATTTGGAAAACAAGTATGCTGCATCGGTCGTGTTTTTTTTGAATTCAAGTTCTCGAGCGATGGCAAAAACGAATTTGTTGTGATTTAAATTTACCTCTTTCTGAAGGGTTTCTTGAACTAAAGTGTTTTTTATATCTGGATTTTCTGAGGAATGAACATTATCAAGAGATAAAAGCATTTCCTTGAATCTTTTTTCCTGTTCATTATTCGCTTGAATGGAACTTATTGAAGTTGATAAATTGCATTTTCCAGAAATAAATAACGCATAATTCTCAAGAAGTTTCCAACTAGAATTTTGAAAATGTGTTTGTTTCATCCAAAGTGCAAGCTTTTCAGCATATTCTCTGTCTTTTTGAACCCGTTCGTTTTGAACCTTGTACAATTCTTCTTCCATCCAGTACCCGCTATAATAATTTGCGCTGCTTACTGAATTAATGAAATCACAGTAATAGGGTGTTAAAATATAATCTTCAATTTTATTAATTTCTCGTTCAACTAAAAAAGTCAAGGCCTCCGCATTTGGATTTAGTTCATAGATTTTTTTCAAATTGTTTAAGGCAAAATCCGATTTAATTGCAGTCAAATAGGAATAAACATTTGCTTTTTCAGTATTATTCGTGGTTGCATAAAGCATTTTTTCAAGTGAAATCCTTTTGTCGAAACTTTGTGTACAAGCATCTCTTTTTTCAATTGAATTACAAAATACATTGGCTACCTCCACATTATTTCTTGGCGAATTTTTACTCGCCAACGTTTTAAAATGCAAGGCCCAATAATATACGGCATTTTTAACTTTGATTTTTTCAAATGAATTTTCGAAAATGCTCTGAACACGCCAAAATTGTGCATTGTAATAAGACATTCTAATCGCCAAATAGGCATACCTTTCTTTTAGAAATTGATTGTTTGTGTTTTGAGATAACAAAAGCGCTTTTTTAATGGCATTACTTGCTTTTTTGTTTGTAGTTTTTTCTTCTTTTTCCCAAGAATACTCATAAGTTGAACCGTTGTAAGACTCACATTCTTTCGCAAATTTTAAATACGATCGAAGTTCAGAATTTTCCGGTTTATTTAATTCGCGTATGAAGAGATTCCCTGATTTCTTTTTTTTAACGTTCCGGCTATTTGAAAAATAAAGTCCTTCATAGATACTTTTCTTGTCAATTTTTTCTTTCAGGTATTGATACCATAGATTAGCATTTTCATCGTAAAGAAATGCCAAATCAGAATTAATGAGACTATTGGTGTTGAAATAATATTGTGTATAGCGATATTTCTGATATAGATTGCCGTAGAAAGAAAAATCATTAAAAAGTGAAAAACGTACGCTTTCTCCTTCGGGGTAATATGGGCCGCAAGCGTTTAAATTATTTGAGCTTATAATGCCTAAAACAAGAATCAAGTTCTTCATGTGTGAAATTAGTTAGTTCGTAATCTTCAAGATGAAACAATGCAATTGTTGGATTTTCATCTAATTCAACATTTTCTATAATCGAATTAGTAGCGCGGTCAAGTGTCTTAAATGTTGTTTTTTCAACTTTTAATTTGTCACCTTTACGAAGAAAAATACCATTGATAACGGTATCCATTTTTGATAAATACCACGAGTTGTTTAGTTTTTTAGTGTGTTTGAAAAAGTTGGCATCTTCATTATAAATGATTCCTGCAAAACTATTGTTTTGATAAACCTGAACTGAAGAATAAATTGGTAACGCAATGTCAAGAGGAATCGGATATGTATCCGCACCAACTAAATACTTATTGAGTTCGTTCAAGTTTAGAATGGAATTTCTATCTCCTGCTTCAAATGGCGGAATCAAGTTGTAACACATCAACATGGCTCGGTCAACTGGTAAAACTCCCATTTTTTCTGGAAATTTATAGGCGTACAATCGAAGTGTCGCCGAAGTACTAACTTTCTTGAAAAAGGGTTTTTTAAGCATTTTTTGTTTCAAATCATTCAAGAAAAGTAAATAATTATCCTTCGTGCTTTCCGTCCAATCACAATCCATTTGTATCTCGTGAAAGTGCTTGTTGTCTTCGAATTG
>CANGLG010000144.1 GCA_947454395.1 Flavobacteriales bacterium | reverse complement strand
GGAAAAATCAGGGCATTTGGTAATTGTCCCTGCCAATAAACAACTCGTTCAGTTAGTTGTTCTTGGTTCGAAAGGTCAATTTTATTAATTAAACAAAGAACAGGAACTTTCAATTTTTTGATCTTCTCCAACGTTTCTTTGTGGTTCATATCTGATTCTTGCGTGTCCGTAATAAAAAGCAACACATCAGCATCTTTAATAGACGAATTCACATAATCCATCATCATTTCATGCATTTTGTATGCTGCATTTACAACTCCTGGAGTATCAGAAAATACAATTTGATGGTCTTCGTCATTAACAATTCCTAGAATTCGATGACGTGTTGTTTGGGCTTTTGAAGTAACAATTGAGAGCTTCTCCCCTACCAGTCGATTCATGAGGGTTGATTTTCCAACGTTGGGACTTCCAACAATATTCACAAAACCTGATTTATGTGCCATTAATTAAGATTGGCTGCAAAGGTACGACTTTTAAAGGAATGTGTTAACGTTAATATCTAGAAGAAAATCAGATGAAAACAAAAATTAGAACATTTTCTGTCTCTTCAAAAGGTATTCAAGTAAAATCTGATTGTATCCTTTGTTTATATCTGCCGGCATGAAGTCGATTCTGTAGTTAGCACAACGCATTTTGATTTCATTGAAATAGTTTTGTATGCCCTCAACATATTTCGCTTTCACTTCCGCAGGTTGCAAGCGCATTTTCTCACCAGTTTCCATGTCAATAAGCTGATAAGGTCTGTTTTCAAGATTAAAGTCAACTTCAATAGACTGATTTACAACATGAAATAATATTACCTCATGCTTATTGTGTTTCAAATGATTTAATGCTTGAAACAATTCATCAATTTTATTTGGATCATCGAGTAAATCGGAGAATATTACAATTAAACTTCTTCGGTGTGTTAACTCTGCAATGTCATGCAAAGCCTGAATAGCGTTTGTTGTTGTTTTAATTTGTTCGTTGTACGTATGAAATCTTTTTTCAAGTTCACTATATAAAAAACGCTGATGAGCAGGGGAAGATTTGGCTTGGGTATGAAGTTCAATTTTATCATTAAACAAAGTTAATCCTACGGCATCACGCTGACGTTTTAACAATTCGATTAAACTCGCTGCTGCATAAACAGAAAATTCAAATTTTGAAACACCGTCCTTTGGGAAATACATGGAACTTGAATCATCAATTACAATCTGGCAACGTAAATTTGTTTCCTCCTCGTATTTTTTTGTGAACATCTTTTCCGTTCGACCATACAATTTCCAATCAATATGACGTGTGGATTCACCTGTATTGTAGAGGCGATGTTCAGCAAATTCAACTGAAAATCCATGAAACGGACTTTTATGTAAACCTGTAATAAATCCTTCAACCACTTGATTGGCAAGAAGTTCAAGATTCCCGAAATGGGCCAAACGAAGTCGATCTATTTGAGTCATTTATTGTTTCAATTTTTAATAATTCTTTGAACACTATTATTTAATTCAATCAGATAAATTCCTGCGTGCAATTTTGAGACATCAACGGTGTTATTTTCTTTGGAAATTTCAGTTGTAAACACCAAACGCCCCATTTCATCGAATATCATTAATGTATTAGTGGTTTCTAATTTATCGAAATTTATTTCATTTGAAGCAGGTACGGGCCAAACTGAAATAGAATTGGAAAAAACTTCTTGAATACCACTATTAGAATAAATTAAGTCAGTTCTATAATCACAATCAATGGTTCCTGGTTGGTATACTCCTAAAGAATAATCGCTATAACATCTGAAATTGAAGTTGTCCCATTCGATTACCATTTGTTGAAATGGGCAATCCCTTCCGCCAGGCATAAATCCAAAATGATTTGCAGAAATCATCCCTATTCTTTCTATTACCACACCGTCATAACCAAATTGACTTCCTGAGACGGTTTGCAATGTTAGTGTTCTCAATGAAATTCCATTTATCACAATTGAACCTGTATCCATTACCTGCACGGATGACGTCGAAAAGCAAGCTCCATCATAAGCAACATTACTTACAGCCCATTGATCACCAATCTTAGCTCCAAAGTCATACATTAAAAAAAACTGATTATTCAAATAATAGAAAACGCTATCGCCTGAAGAATAAGTAAAATATTTATTACCCGGAATTGCTAATCCATTAATTTCTCCTTGTTGATTGTAAGTATATTGAAAGACTGTATCTATTATAACCTGCACATTTTTTCCATCAATAACAGAATCAGCAACATAGTCCCATTTCCTAGTTCCAAACGATCCAATTCCATTGTAATCAACTGTCCATTTTGCGCCTTGAACTCCCCATGTTTGTGAGTAGGAGAAATTCATTGTTATGAAAAGAAAAATTACAATAGATTTTAATTTCATTAATGCGCGTTTTAGCAAATATAATACTTCTGAAAAATCAATCTTTTATAAATCGTTCTACAACTTGTCCAATGCGAATTATATAAACTCCATTTGATAAATTCGAAATATCAATTTTAGTATTATTAAAATCAATTTTCTTGGTTAGAAGTGACACTCCTCGAAGGTCAAGTAATTCTAATGTGTTTGAATTTGTCAGATTTTCAAAATTTATACTTAGGAAATCATGAGCTGGATTTGGGACTAATTTAAATTTAAATTCATTTATTTCATCTACCCCGCCCATAAAATCCACACAAGCATTATCCTCAGAAAGTATAACCGTAAATAATTCCATCAATGCATCATTAATTTGAATCGAATCACTTAAAACAAGTGAATCATCATTTGAAAGAAATGTCGTAGTTACATTATTGTATGCGCCATTCCACATACAACCAGAATTTGAGGAATTCAATGAATCTAAGCGTGTAACCGCAAAATGCTCTTGGGTCATTAACGATTTGACACCATATCCAGGACCATTTACAAGAACAAAAAGCCTTCCATTTTCATCTTGTTTGACGGATTTCACCCTACCTAAAAACATTAACCCAGATTGAGGATTTCCCTGACTATCAACTGAAACAAGATTCCCAATTGCCATATCTGACGCATAAATCAAGTAATTACCATTTGTCAAATGAAGCATTTTCCTTGGTCCCTGATTCGGAAACCAATCATATTCATTCGTATAGTTTTTTGCCCAAACAAAATTACCATTGAAATCTGTTTTGATTAAATCGCTATTTGTAGCATCATCGCGAATTAGAATTCCGTCGTTCTCAAGACATAAATCTGAAAAAGAAAAACTAAAATTTGAATCTGAAAATCGTTTCAAAAACAATACGGAATCTGTTGAATCCAAAGAACAAAGAAATCCCTCATTGTTTATCGTACCAGCAAAATATTTTTGGCTACCTGGACCTTCTACAACAGCCTTAATCGACATAGACAAGTTATTCGGATTAATCTGTAAATCGAGTTTTTTTCCTGAAATTTCATTTCCATTCAGATCCATTTTAAAAATGAAAGAACCATTTCCAGCAGATCCTACAACAAGTAAATTTGTATCAGCGCTCATTATTACATCATTTGCAATGCAATCTATGCCTACAGATTCAATGGATTTTTTCCAAATTTCATTTCCGTTTTTATCTAGTTTTAATAAAGCCGCACCATTTGCATTTTGAAGCTGATTTCGCATTTTTCCAACTGCCACTAGACTTGAATCCGGCAATTGAATAATTCGATTAAATTGAAAACCGTTTGTTAAATCACTATAGTGACGTTGCCAAAGTGTTTGACCAATAGAATCCGCCATCAAAACGAATGGAACGCGGTAAGTTGAATTAAAATCATCTGAATACCCAACTACAGCATAACCGTTATTGAAAGTAGTAACCAATTCTACCGAAGTTGTATTGATTGAAGTAAAATACCTGCGAGTCGATTGATCTTGAATTTGAGCGACTGCATTGCTCGTAACAAAGATAACGAGTAATAATGATAGACTTTTTTTCATAATCCTAAAAGCTAAATTTAAGGATAATAAATGAGGAAGAGAAACTACCAAATTACTTGTAGTTTATATAATTAAGTGAATTGATCAATAAAAACAAAAATGTAAAAAGCCCAATCGTTAAGACGAGGCCACTGAAAAAGTAGGTCTTTTTCAAAAGTAACATCCAAAGCGATTGAGATAAATATGTTTTTCTCAATCGCTTTTTCGTTTTGAGCAATTTTTGCTTATAGATTCATTATCTACCTGAACGGGATCCTATGAGGTTAAAAGGTGCCTTTATAGAAAATTCCCACTTTTTCGGGCATTACGTTGTTAGTTTAATGATTCTTTTGAGATTGACTGTGAAAATAGCCATAGCTCCTTGCATTTGCATATTATTGATACCATAGGATGATGCTCTTCCGTATCCATGCACATTTTTTAACTCACTGTTTTTAGCTTCTATTTTGTAACGATGTTTTACTTTCTCTTTGAAGAAGTTAGTTTCTTGAAAAGCCATTTGATCTTGATGTAACTCTGATTTTATCGAGACAGAATATGTTTTTGACTTAGCGCCTTCTTTGTAACAGCCCTCTCTTAAAGGGCATCTTTTGCACTTCTCGACATCAAAATAATAAGAGTCAACTTGATTTTTACCTTTATTTTTTCTGCCTTGCCTAGCCCTGCGTATTGCTAAATGCCCAGCTGGACAAACAAACAGGTCTGCATCTTTATTGTATTCAAATTTATCTTCATCTTTTCTAAAACCTTGTGTTATTGAGGGGTTCAACTTTGCTACAACCTTAACATTCTGCTCACTGGTGAGTTTAAGGTTTTCCTTTCCTGAATAGGCTGCATCACCGATAATTGTATCAACCTCAATTCCATTTCCCTGACTAATTTCCAATAGTTTAGGTAGCTCCGGCCCATCTCCTTTTTCTCCTGAGGTTACAGTTGCCGCAGTAATAATACGCTCTTCTGTCATCGCCAGGTGTGTCTTGTATCCAAAGAATGAACTATCAGTTGATTTATGCCCTGTTTTTGCATCTGTATCTTTTGATAAGGTATAGTTTTCCTGAGTATCTTCAATAGTTTCCCTAAGTAGATGTAACTTTTCCTTTACCGCAGGGATTGAACTGATCGATGTATCTTTTTCGATACGATTTTCTAACTCTTTACAATACTTCAACTCCTTTTCTAAATCATTATCGTTGTTCTTTTTAGGCATTCTATCTTTCCAGTCTTCATCGAAGTTGTAAACACTTTTTCGAAGCTGTTTGGAACGTTCTCTTAATACTTCAAGTGCTGAATGCGGATTTGATCTCGATAAGGTATGCGTAGCATCAACTATAATAGATTTGGAGCGAATAATCCCTTTTTCAATCGCTATGGATACCGTCTTACTAATCAACAGATTTAATAGGTCCGTATCTTTCAGGCGAAGCTTTCTAAATTTTGTGAGTGAACTAGGATTAATTACATCCTCTTCAGGAGACATATCTAAAAAGTATTTGAACGACATGTCATAACGTGAACGCTCGACTACATCAACATCTGATATGGTATAAATTGTTTTAAGCAATAAATACTTAAACATACGAACCGGACTCTCAGCCGTACGACCATTGTTGTGGCAATACTTGTTGACCAACTCATCATAGATAAACGAAAAATCAATCAAATCATTAATCTTCCTCAATAGATTATCACTTGGAACTATCAGATCATACAAGGAACTGTACTCACTAAACTGAAATTTCTGTTGTTGAACAAGCATATTTTTAAGCGTCTTAATACTTAATAAAGATCAATAAAAAAGGAGTAGAAAATCCTGTTTCCTACTCCTTTTCATTAACAATTAAGTCTTAATCGACTTTTTCAGTGGCCTCCAGAAATGTGGGGCATTTTTTTTAAAAACACTTGTATTTCAAAGGATTGTGCATGTTGCGCATATGTTCTCGAAATCAAAAACACTACCATTTTCAAATTCTCTTAATCGATCAAAATACCATGTAAAAGCACATGTATATGGCTGAATTTTGATGAAATGCGCACATGAGGCGTGCACGTTTTCTGGTGGTAATGTTAATCAGG
>CANGLG010000143.1 GCA_947454395.1 Flavobacteriales bacterium | reverse complement strand
GGATGGAAGTTATGGTAAATCTGGAATATCAGCTCAGGACGGAATTTATACTTGGAAAATTGAATTCAAAAAACCAACTGTAGATGAGCGAATTAAGGTTGTTGGTCATGTAACTAAATTAAAGTAAAACTTATTTTTAAAAATGTTCAATAGTCCAAATTTTTACAAATAAAAAATCCCTCCAAAAGAGGGATTTTTTATGTTAAAGAATATATTGTTTAAACAGATGCAATCTTGTCTGACATGTATTCTCCGTTTTTAAGTTTACCTACAATTTTAGAGAAACATTCAATGGTGTATTTTACATCTTCTAAAGTATGAACCGCTGTTGGTATCAAACGTAAAATAATCATTCCTTTTGGTACAACTGGATAAACCACCATTGAACAGAAAATATTGTAGTTTTCCCTCAAATCATAAATCAAGTTTGTGGATTCAGGAATTGAACCGTTCATGTAAACTGGAGTTACGCAAGAATTAGTTGGTCCTATTTCAAAACCTGCATTTTTAAGACCTGATTGTAGCGCATTAGTAATTTCCCAAAGTTTATTTTTTAACTCAGGGTTATTTCTCATGAGTTCCAATCTTTTCAATGCTCCTTTTACCAATGGCATAGGAAGTGCTTTCGCGAAAATTTGAGAACGCATGTTATATCTTAAATATTCTACCACTTGCTCATCGCTCGAAATGAAACCACCAATTAAAGCAAAAGATTTGGCAAAAGTACCAAAGTAAACATCGATTCCGTCTTGGCAACCTTGTTCTTGTCCAGTTCCACCACCTTTCGCACCTAATGTGCCAATACCATGCGCATCATCAACAAAAAGTCTGAAATTGTATTTCTTTTTTAGGTCAACGATTTCTTTAACTTTTCCTTGGTCACCACGCATTCCGAAAACCCCCTCAGTAATAACAAGAATTGCACCACCGGTTTCCTCTGCTAATTTTGTAGCTCTTTGTAATTGTTTTTCACAATCTTCAATGTCATTATGTTTGAATACATAGCGTTTACCCATGTGCAAGCGAACACCATCTAAAATACAAGCGTGAGATTCAGCATCATAAACAATTACATCATGGCGGTCAACTAAACAGTCAATGGCAGAAACCATTGCTTGATAACCAAAATTACAAAGTATGGTATCTTCTTTTTCAACGAATGCTGATAGTTCAGCTTCAAGCTGTTCGTGATAGTTGGAATTCCCACTCATCATTCTGGCACCCATGGGCATTGCAAATCCAAAATCTGTAGCTGCTTCTGCATCTGCTTTTCTTACCTCAGGATGGTTTGCTAAACCTAAATAATTATTTAAAGACCAGTTCAAACGTTCTTTTCCTCTAAAATTCATGTGAGGGCCTATGTCTCCTTCCAATTTTGGAAAAGTAAAATACCCATGAGACTCTTTCGCATGCATACCGATTGGACCTCTGTTTGCTTTGATTTTTTCAAAAATATCAGCCATAATTCTTTAAAATTTCCTTAATACTTTGTTTGTGTTACAAAATTAGGAAGATGAGACTTTGAGATTCAATTATTTAATTTGTTTTTATCAACAGTATAATGCACAATTTTTACTTCGAACTAGATAAACAAAAAAAAATTTTAAGTTTATTTAATTTGTAAATTGACCGAAAGTCATTAATACTTCGTAAATTGGTGTGAATTTTTCAAAAGCCTCAATGATATTAAACGCGTTAAAAAAGATTACTTTAATTACCTTCTTTTCCTTCATTACGCTCTATTCTATTTCACAAACTTTAATTATTAATGAGGTTTCTCAAGGGCCATCGGGTTCAAAAGAATATGTTGAATTGTTAGTTGTTCCTACAGCGAATCAGACTTGTAATAATACGTGTCTCGATCTGAGAGGCTGGATAATTGATGATAATAATGGTTTCTTTTCAAATGGAGTAACGACGGGAACCGGTGTCGCTGGTGGTGCTGTGCGATTCTCAACGAATACTATTTGGTCCTGTGTTCCAATCGGAACTTTAATTGTAATATATAACAATGGAGATATTAATGCTTCTTTGCCAAATGATGATTTGAGCATGTCAGATAATAATTGTAAGTTAGTTCTACCAGTAAATTCAACTTTATTAGAGTTCCAGACTGTCAGCCCAAACAACGCTGGGAGTATGACATACCCAACTACGGGTTGGACCGTTGGTGGTTCAATATGGGGGCCGTTAGGAATGGCTAATTCGGATGATTCATTTCAAATTTACAGTTCGTCAAATACAACTGTTCCTGTTTTTGGTGTTAGTTGGGGAAATAACAATGCGAATAATATTATTTATTTCAGTGGTTCAGCATCGAATTTAGTTTATATGTTTTCAAACACAAATTCGGATGACCCTTATTTACAATCAAATTGGACAGCAGGAATTTGTGCGACTCCAAACGAACAAACACCGGGTGCTCCCAATAATACAGCTAATGCAAATTACATTAATAGTTTGACAAATAGTTGTCAAGCTTTGCTTCCTTTATCTGGAACAATTTCAGTTACCAATTCAACATGTAATTGCAATGGCGTTTTAACTGTTTCGGCTTCAGGCTCTGTGCCTGGATATACCTATGAATGGTTCGACGCCTTAAATTCAAGCTTGGGAATAAGCACATCTATTGATAGTTTATGTCCTGGAACTTATCATTGCGTCATTAAATCTTTAATCAATTGCATTGATACAGTTTTTGCATCGGTAGTGAATAACGAACTTCCAAATCCTGTTATTACAGCAAATGGTCCTTTAGTTTTTTGTCCGGGAGGAAATGTTACACTTACATCTAGTTCAATTACTGGTAATGCTTGGAGTACTTCGGAAACAACTCAAAGCATCAATGTTACTGTCTCAGATTCTATTATTCTCTCAGTTACAGATGTTAATGGTTGTTTACGATCTGATAGCGTTGTTGTTAATGTATTGACAACTGCTGATACGTCTTTAACCAGAACAATTTGTACAAATGCTTTACCGTATTCTTGGAATGGAATTACGTTTAATAATGCTGGAACTCAAAGTCAAACATATACAGCTTTGAATGGTTGCGATTCTGTTGTTACTATGACACTCAATGTGTTAAATGTTTTGACAAGCGATTCATACGATACAATTTGTGAAAGTAGTTTACCTTATTCGTGGAATGGTTTGATTTTCAATGCGTCAGGAAGTCAGTCGGACACTTTGATATCGATAAGTGGTTGTGATTCGATAGCCACACTTCATTTATTTGTAAATCCTATTTTCAACGTTTCTATTGATTCGAGTATTTGTGCTGACCAGCTTCCTTTAACATGGAATGGATTGCAGTTCCTTTCCTCCGGAACGCAATCTGTAATGCTTACAACAGTGAATGAATGTGATTCTCTTTTAACAATGAATCTTACTGTAATGCAACCGAGTTATGTGGAACTTAAAGATACGATTTGTAGTAATTTACTTCCTTATACATGGGATGGTTTTGTTTTCCAAGGCGCTGATTCCATTTCAGAAGTACTTGTCGGACAAAATGGATGTGATTCAGTTGTAATGCGCATACTGTCTTTATATTCCTTGCCGCAAATAACTTCTTTCAGTGGTGGGGCCAACTATTGTCAAGGCGACGTTGTAAATCCAATTTTATTGCAAATTTCTGGAGCCCCTAATTATTCAATTCAATATACAATCAACGGAGCAAGTCAAACTATTAATCAATCGAATGGAACGTTTAATTTAGGTAATGCACCTGGTATTTATCAATTGATTCAAATTTCCGATGCTAATTGTTCCGATACGTCTTCAATTAAACAAACCATTCAAGTGTTTCCAATTCCAAATGCTCCCTTGGCGTTTTCAGATACAACTTATTGTCGAAACGATGCGCCTGTAGCAATGTCAGCTGTTGCAACGGGAACAATTTCTTGGTATTCGGATATTGCGTTAACAAATTTAATTTCAAACGGGAATTCTCTGACGCCGAATTTATCTCAGTCCAATGCCATTTATTATATAACTCAAACTGAAAATGGTTGCGAAAGTCAAGCAAGTGATATTCAGATTACTGTGGTAGATTGTGAGATTATTGTTCCAACGGCTTTTACGCCTGATGGCGACAATGTGAATGATACATGGATGTTGAATTTCATTGATGATTACTTCCCGAATAATGTAGTAAGTATTTTTAATCGTTGGGGTAATTTAATTTATAGGTCGGCTGAAGGAAAATATGAATCCAATCCTTGGAATGGAACTTTTGAAGGCAAAGATATGCCGGTTGGAAGTTATTACTTTATCATTGATTACAATGATGGTCATACTGATGGAGCAACAGGAATTGTAAGTATCGTTAAATAATCGTCGAAGCCTGATACAATTTTAATTCCTCCCAAGAAATCTCATTTCCAACTTGTTCTTTAATTTTTGAAAGCGAATTTAGATTTGAGTCAGCCAATAAATCTGAAATCTCATTGATTCGTTTTTGTTCCATCACATCCTCTAAACGAATTTTCTCAGCTTTTATTAATTGAATAAAATGTCCATTTATTGTATTCGTTGAAAGTTGTCTTTCTCTGGAAATTTCCTTGCAATCTTTTCCTTCGTGAAGTAATTCCAGCGTAACTTCAAAGGTTGATTTTCTGGTATCTTTTTCCTTATTTTGTTTCGTAGGACTAGGAATAAATTCGATGCTTTGATTAAGTAAGTTTTCACTGCTTTTACCTCTTATTTTATTCTGAATCGTAGCAATTTTTGACAAGCTATAATTTTCTATTTCCGGAGTTTTATATAATTCATTTGAAATACTTTTTCCATTGGATAAGGCCTCCGAAAACAATTTTATTTTTTTTAGGTTGATTATTTTTTGAAGCAACAACTCTGCAAGAACTTCAATTTCTTCAGAATATTGCTTCGTTTTCTTGATGAGTTTTAAAGAAATTATTTTTTCGTAAAGTTTGTTTAATGTTGCATCTAAAGTAGGGTAGAAGTAATTGTAAGCAGCTTCAATGCGTTCATGAATGAAAAGGATGTCCGGTTTTTCAACTGAAAAAAGTCGGTCAATTTGATTTTTAAATTTTGTGGAAGGTTCAATTGATGCTTCAATTTCAGTGAGAATGGTTTGAGACCAAATTCTATTTTTGAATTTTTCCGTTTTAATTCCTGCTAATTTGTATGTTGCATTTTGCGTTGTCCAATCATTGTAGAAATCATACCAATCAAACGTCACTTTTGTTTTATTTCTCAAGTAAACCAAGGTGTTCTTCTCTAAGGAATCCTGTAATTCATTTTTCTCAGCTTTTGATTCGGAAAACGTTTTGATTTGTTCATCACTGGAAATCCCCAAAAAACGCATAGGTTTTAACATGACCAATCCTTGCAATGATTTTAATCGAGAAAATGCAACGTAAGCCTGACCGGGAGCAAAGGATTCTGAAACATCTAAAATCGCTTTTTCAAAGGTTAATCCTTGGCTTTTATGAACGGTAATGGCCCAAGCAAGTTTAATTGGAAATTGAACGAAGGTTCCGATTACCTTTTCTTTGATTTCCTGGGTGTTTGGGTCAATTTCGTAGCGGATGTTATTCCATTCGTATTTCTGTACATTGACTTTCTTTTTTTCTTCCGGAAATGAAACTACGATTTCGTCACTAGTCAGCGTTTCTATGAATCCTATTTTCCCATTGTAGAATTGTTTGTCAAATGAAATGTCATTTTTGATGAACATGATTTGAGCTCCTTCCTTCAATTCCAATCGTTTTTCAATCGGATATTGATTTTCGTTGAATTCACCGGTTATTTCTGCATCGTACGAAAAGGATTTTCCTTCCAGAGCACTTAACTCTTTCGCATTCATTTCGTCGGCTTTCGAATTGTGTGTGGTGAGCGAAATAAATCCTTCTTTTTCTTTGGTGGTTAAATTTGGATTCACGTGTGTGTTCAATAAATCCAAATCTTCATTCGTAATGACGTTGTTTCGAAGGTTGTTTAGGAGATGAATAAATACCTCATTGTCTTGACGGTGAATCTTTTCCAATTCAATGTAAAGTGGTTTTTCAGATTCTAAGACACGCGCATTAAAAAAATGAATTCCTTGGT
>CANGLG010000142.1 GCA_947454395.1 Flavobacteriales bacterium | reverse complement strand
CATGCCAATTTCCAATTAAATTCATAATTTTTGTACTTAATCATCGGAAGCTCAGAAAATCCGTAAGCTCCAACATACCTTCCCAATAACTCATTATTTCCAACAGACCCAACAAATAATGTGGCTCCAATGGTTGGGTATCGATAAGCCTGATGCCATTTTTTAAGTCCTCTTGTGTGCTGATAATAAGTAATCTCAACAGCTTTTGCTGCTTCAACTGGTAAATGAGCCATGACTCCTTTATGTGCAGCTAAAAATCCTATTTTCTGTCTTACTTCAAAACCTTGTTCATTCGTCACTTGTCCAAAAGAACAAAAGAAATATGTAACAAAAAATATAAATGATGTAATCCTCATGAATAAACAAAGTTAAATAAAGGAATCTGAGATTATAATTATTTTTGCAGAAAAAAAATGGATCCTCGATTAGTTGCTTTTGAACGCCTTTTAAACATCATGGATGATTTAAGGGAAAAATGTCCATGGGATAAAAAGCAAACATTTGAAACACTTCGTCAGCTAACCATCGAGGAAACATATGAGCTTACCGATGCAATTACCGATAAAGATCTAGAATCAATTAAAGGTGAGCTTGGCGATTTATTTCTCCACCTTGTTTTTTATTCAAAACTAGGAAAAGAAATTGGTGCCTTTGATGTTGATGATGTACTAAATCAAATTTGTGAAAAGCTTATACATCGTCACCCACATATTTATGGTGATGTGACTGTTCAAAATGAGGAAGAAGTAAAAACGAATTGGGAAAAGTTAAAACTTAAAGAAGGAAAACAATCAGTTTTAGAAGGCGTTCCAAATTCGTTACCGGCGCTTGTTAAAGCAACGCGAATTCAAGAAAAAGTGAAAGGAATTGGATTTGAATGGGAATTCCGAGAAGATGTTTGGAAAAAAGTAGAAGAAGAACTTGCTGAATTGAAGTATGAAATTGATACTAATTCAGATAATATTGAAGAAGAATTTGGTGACTTGTTATTTTCATTGGTTAATTATGCGCGATTTATTGACGTTTCCCCAGAAAATGCATTGGCCATAACGAATCAAAAATTTATTCGTCGTTTTCAGTTAATGGAACAGTTAATTCAAGAAAACAAGAAAGATATTAGGGAAATGAATTTACAGGAAATGGATGTTTTTTGGAACAAAGCAAAATTAATTTTAAAGAAAAAATGACAGCACTTGAAATTCAAATTATTGAGACAATTGTATTAGGCATAGTAGTTATTGGAGTAAAATTAATAACTCAGAAATCTGTTAATCGTTTTTTAAATCGATTTGATTTCGACTTAAAAAGAAAACGGATAACTCAAAGAATTATCAATCTTTTCTTAACAATTTTCGTAATTATTATTCTCGCGGGAATTTGGAATATTAAAAGAGATGAACTCATCGTATTCTTTACTTCTGTTATTACAGTGCTTGGAATTGCTTTCTTTGCTCAATGGTCAATTCTTTCAAATATTACTTCAAGTCTCATTTTATTTTTCAATCATCCTTTAAAAATAGGACAAAATGTTCGCGTTTTAGATAAGGAATTTGATATTGAAGGACAATTGATTGATATTTCGTTCTTCTTCATGTATATACGTGACCAAGAAGGAAATGTGATTACAATACCAACATCAGTTGTTCTACAAAAAACAATTGTTTCGAAAGGAAAAGCAAGAAGATATAAAACAGAGGATTAATTTTTTATAGGATAACAAAGAAAGTACTTTTCAACCGGTTGAGCTAAAGCAGAAATATTTAAATTGTCAGAAGCTTTTGTCAAATCAATAATATCACCATTTTTCATCAGCATATTGATATTTTGTTTGTCTTGGTTATAAGCTTTATTTGTTAAGATATCTGAATAAACAAAGAAATCAACTTCGTCTTCTTTTAAATCAAACATTGAACGAGCGAATTCCTTTTCAAGTTGAATACGAGCTTGCGTAAATGGTTCTTTGGAAATCTCAATTTTAAAAAGATTTCTATTAACAATTGATTTAGCTAAAATTGACAAAATCCTATCAGAATCATTTTGCCATTCTTTTATCGCACCAAGTATATCATAATCATCTAGTTGAGCAAAATGCTCTAGGACACTGGGATTTTCTTTAAAATCAATCTGAGTAATGTCATTCTTTAGAAAGAACTGCAATGAAGAACTTGCAAAAAGTTGATGACCATTTTTCACCAATTGTTTGGCTCTTCTCAAAGCATGAATTAGCATATATTCGGCAGATACTACCGTTTTATGCAAATATACTTGCCAATACATCAAGCGTCGAGCAACGATGAATTTTTCAATCGAATAAATGCCTTTTTCTTCGAGAACTAGATTTCCATCTTCCACATTCAACATCTCAATTAGGCGATCGCTTCCGATTATTCCCTCACTAACACCTGAATAAAAACTATCTCTATTGAGATAGTCCAAACGATCCATATCTAATTGACTTGAAACTAACTGATGTAAAAAAGGTTTATTGTATTTGTTTTGAAAAATAAGCAAAGCTCTATTCAGATCATCTCCAAAATCACGACTCAGTCGTTCAATAAAATATCCTGAAATTTCTTCGTGACTTACACCAGAAACGATGTCGTATTCTAATGCGTGGCTAAATGGACCATGACCGATATCATGTAGTAAAATAGCCAAATAAACTGCTCGTTCCTCTTCCTCGGTAATTTCGTGTGATTTTCTTCTCAGACAAGCAACTGCCTGCGTCATAAGATGCATTGCACCTAAAACATGATGAAAACGTGTGTGAATTGCCCCAGGATAAACGAGATGACTGAGTCCTAGTTGCATGATTCGTCGTAATCTCTGCATGAATGGATGTTCAATAACATCAAAAATTAATTCATCAGGAATGGTAATAAAACCATATACTGGATCGTTAACTATTTTCTTCTTATTGTTTCTGTTTAAATTCGGACGCAATTGATTAACTTTAAAATTCTATTCAAAACTATTAAAAATAAGGGATATGCAGGGTAAAATTCTTTGGGCGGATGATGAAATTGAACTTTTGAAACCACACATCTTATTTTTAGAAGCGAAAGGATACCAAGTAGACGCCGTTACAAATGGTGCTGACGCTATTGATAAAAGTGTAGAAAATGCATATGACATTATTTTTCTTGACGAAAACATGCCCGGAATTTCAGGTCTTGAGGCATTGGCAAAAATAAAGGAAATAAATCCATTGGTACCCGTTGTGATGATTACCAAAAGTGAGGAGGAATATATAATGGAAGAAGCAATCGGTAGTAAAATTGCCGATTATTTGATTAAACCCGTGAATCCGAATCAAATTCTTCTGAGCATCAAAAAAAATCTAGACCATTCGAAATTGATTTCTCAAAAAACAAATTCAAATTATCAGCAGGAATTTCGACAACTTGGAATGCAATTAAATGGTAGACTCGACTCTAAAGAGTGGACGGAACTGTATTCAAAACTTGTTTTTTGGGAACTGCAGCTCGAAAAGATAGAAGATTCAGGCATGCGTCAGATTTTGGAAATGCAGAAAAAAGAAGCAAATCATATTTTCTCGGACTTTATTGAAGACAATTACCTCGATTGGTTAAACGGAACCGAAGAGCCTCCAACAATGATTCACAACTTAATTAAAGAGAAAATAGCTCCCAAAATCGGCTCAGAAAAACTGGCTGTGCTTGTGATCGATAATTTAAGATACGATCAATGGAAAATGGTTGAACCAATATTTTCAAAATATTTTACAAAGGAGGAAGAAGAAATTGTTTATTCGATTTTACCAACAGCAACCCATTATGCTCGAAATTCTTTTTTTGCTGGACTTTTGCCTTCAGAAATTGAAAAGCGTTTCCCACAATTATGGAAAAACGAAGAAGATGAAGGTGGTAAAAATATGCATGAGAAAGATTTCTTAGAGGCCAACTTAAAACGCCTTGGGAAAAATGTCAAATGGAGTTACAATAAAATCACCAACGTAGAAGCTGGAAAAAAATTAAATGATCAGTTTCATCTTTGGAAAGAAAATGATGTGAACTTTATCGTTTATAATTTCGTTGATATGCTTTCACATGCACGAACAGAAATGGAAGTCATTCGTGAACTAGCAGATGACGAAGCCGCTTATCGATCAATAACTGTTTCTTGGTTGGAACATTCTCCCCTACTTGAAATCATTAAAAAAATTGCTGACGCTAGTATCCGATTGATTATCACTACAGACCATGGGACAATTAAAGTTACAAATCCTGTTAAAATTGTTGGTGAAAGAAGTACGAATACAAATTTGCGTTATAAAGCAGGACGAGGATTAAGTTACAACGAAAAAGAAGTTTTTGTAGTAAAAAATCCTCATGAAGCCTATTTACCCAAGTTAAAAATGTCATCTGAATTTGTATTTGCAAGAGAGCAAGATTTCTTTGTTTACCCAAATAATTATAACCATTTTGTAAATTACTACAGCAATACATTTCAACATGGAGGTATTTCGATGGAAGAACTTTTAATTCCTTACGTTGTTTTAAAACCAAAGGGTTAGTGTTTTTTATTAATCAAAAATATTTTCCTTGTTTAGAACAATTCAAAATAACTGAATTCGTACTTTTGTACCAACTATGAGCGACACGAATCAAAAACCATTTAGCGTAAGGTTAATTCGAGAAGAATTTCCTGCATTGCGTCAACAGATTTATGGTAAAAATCTAATTTATTTCGATAACGGCGCAACGTCTCAAAAACCTCAAATAGTTCTTGACGCGATAAATAAATTTTACTCCAAAGAAAATGCTAACATACATCGTGGTGTTCATTACATGAGTCAGAAGGCAACAACTGAATATGAAGAATCACGAAAAAGAATTCAAAAGTATATCAATGCTAAAAAATCTGAAGAAATAATTTTTACTAAAGGAACTACAGATGGAATTAATCTTGTTGCGTATTCTTTTGGTGAATTATTGCAGGCTGGAGATGAAATTATTATTTCCGCTATGGAGCACCATTCAAATATCGTTCCATGGCAAATGCTTTGTATTCGTAAAGGATTAAGTCTACGCGTAGCTCCGATAAACAAAAAAGGAGAATTTTTAATCGACGAATTTGAGAAAATGCTGTCAAAAAAAACCAAATTGGTTGCTATTACGCATATTTCAAATACCTTAGGAACCGTAAATCCGGTTAAAGAAATCATAGAAAAAGCCCACTCATTCGGCGCAAAAGTTTTAGTTGATGGCGCTCAGAGTATACAACATATGAAAGTGGATGTTAAAGACATGAATTGTGATTTTTATGTTTTTTCAAGCCACAAAGTGTTTGGCCCAACAGGAATTGGAGTCCTTTATGGAAAAGAAGACCTATTGGACCGTATGCCACCTTATCAGGGCGGTGGAGACATGATTTCACGCGTGACATTTGAACGCACAACTTACAACGAATTGCCCTTCAAATTTGAAGCAGGAACACCACATATTGCTGGAGGAATTTGTCTTGGAACAGCTTTTCAGTTTTTGGAATCATTGAATATGGAAGCCGCTGAAAAACATGAACGAGAATTAGCAAAATATGCGGAAGATATTCTTGACACTTTTGAAGGTTTACATATTATTGGAGAGGCAAAAAATAAAACAAGCGTAGTTTCTTTTACTGTTGACGGACTTCATCCATTTGATATTGGAACACTTTTAGACAAACAAGGGATTGCAGTTCGAACAGGACATCACTGTACCCAGCCTCTGATGGATTTCTTCAAAATTCCAGGTACTGTTAGAGCATCATTTGCCTTTTATAATACAAAACAAGAGATTGATACGTTTGTTGAAGCACTTGAAAAAAGTATTTCAATGCTCAGATAAGAACATATGACCATCGAAGAAAAACAGCAAGCTATTATTTCAGAATTCGAAATGTTCGATGACTGGATGGAAAAGTATGAATACATCATTGATCTTGGTAAGGAATTACCATTAATAAATGAAGAATTAAAAACAGATGAACGTCTTATCGAAGGTTGTCAATCTAGAGTCTGGTTACAATCTGAATTAAAAGATGGTCGAATGGCTTTTTCAGCAGATTCTGAGGCCAT
>CANGLG010000141.1 GCA_947454395.1 Flavobacteriales bacterium | reverse complement strand
TTTTTATTACCCAGCTACTGAAACCCCAATCAATTTTCCGATTCCAAAGGTAATTGCTGCTGCACACAAACCAAATACAACTTGCCTGAAGCCTGAAAACCAAATACTTTTTCCTGTGAAGAGAGTTATGATTGAACCAATAATGAACAACCCTATTGCACTTGAAAGTGAACTCCAAAATACACCCCAGAAGCCACCGACAAAAAAGAAAGGAATAACAGGAATAATTGCTCCAATTGAAAACAGTACAAACGAAGCAACAGCAGCTTCCATTGCAGAACCTTTTAGTTCTTCAGCGTTTATCCCAAGCTCTTCTTTTACCAAAATTTCGTGCGCATGATCTTTATCTGCGATGATTGATTTTGCCATTTCTTTTGCCTGATCCTCAGGAATACCTTTCGTCATGTAAATCAATGCCAACTCTTTTTCTTCTCCTTCGGGATTGGTTTCAAGCTCTTCCATTTCTAGTTGCATTTGATTTTCATATAACTCTTGTGAACTTTTAACCGAAATCCATTCACCCAATGCCATTGAAAGTGCTCCGGCAAGTAATCCGGCCAATCCAGTGAGTAAAACTTCGCTTTGTCCGCCAGTAGCTCCTGCAATTCCCATTACTAAGCTGAAGTTGGATACCAAACCATCGTTCCCACCCAAAACTGCCGCTCGCAATGCATTTCCACCCACGGAACGATGTCTTTTCTCAAAACGAGCCAATGTGGCACCTGAGATATTTTTATTGGTCTCAATGATGTTTTTTAGAATGGTAACATGAGCTGTGTCTGAAATCGAACTTTGAGTTTTGGTTTTAATTCGCGCTTTCGAAATTCCAACGGAAACTGTCTTTTCCGTATCAAGTAACACTCCTAAAATGTAATCATAACCAAAAACTTTTCCAATGAAATGCAACATTTTTGCTCTTCTAGAGGGCTTTGGGAGATTATCTTCGCTTAGTCCATGTTTTTTCAAAAAAGCCAATGCATGACTTTTTTCAATGTCACTCATTTCTTGAAATACATGCGCCACATTCAAGTCCTTTTCGTTTTCCGCTAAAATCTTATAGAGAAAACTTGCATCAACTTCAATTTGGATGTTTTCAAGGATTTTATTCATTTGAATTATTTTAAATTGTTTAGAAAGTTAAAGCTTTAAAAACCGAAATATGTTACTATCGAACCTTATCCGCTTTCATAATTTTGATGAAATGAAATCCCCGAGGAGCAAATCCTTCATTATAAAAAAACTTGTGGGCTTTATAGTTTGTGGTATATGAATCCAGAGCCATCATGGTGCACTTGTGTTCTTCGGCTTTTTTAGCGAGAAAATCAAAAATAAGTTGTCCGGCGCCTTTGCTGCGGTGTTCTTTAGCCACTACGATGTTATCCAACTCCAAATATTTTCCACACCATAATTTATTTCCAATCCAAAAACCTGAAATGGCAATGCATTCATCGTTTTCAAAAACTCCAACTTGTCCATAATTGTGGGGCAACATCATATCCAATTCATTGCTGTATTCTTCCAAGGTCAAGGATGGATACAAATCATTTAAAATGGACAAATGACTCAACATTTCGTCTTTATCAACCAATTCTCTTACAGTCATCATTTTCTCAATGTTTTTTCAAATAATTCAAAAATTCGTCGGTATTCGTCATACCACGAATAACTTTCCTTAAATCCGTGTGCTTCAACCGGATAAACAGCCAAATCCCAGTCTTTTTTACCGAGCTCAATTAAACGCTGACTTAAACGAACCACGTCCTGAAACTGAACATTATCATCCACCATTCCATGAAGCATAACAAGTGGTTTTTTCAAATTATTAGCGAAATAAATGGGTGAACTCTTGCGGTAAGCTTCCGAATCTGTTTCCGGGTAATTCAAAATGTTGCTTGTGTATTCGTGATTGTAATGCGCCCAATCGGTAACGGAACGAAGTGCAGCTCCACAGGCAAATTCATCAGGAGTAGTTAATAAACCCATCAAAGTGATAAATCCCCCATAAGAACCACCATAAATACCAACACGGTTTTGGTCAATGTTCAGCTTTTCTACTAAGTATTTTTTCGAATCAATAAAGTCTTGCAAGTCACGTCCGCCCATGTGTCTGTAAATCGCTGTTCTATAATCACGACCGTACCCTTCGCTTGCTCGATAATCGACATCCAAAACCGTATAACCCAAGTCGACTAATAAATTGTGAAACATGTATTCTCGGAAGTAATTGCTCCAATAAAAATGTGCATTTTGTAAGTAACCCGCTCCGTGTACAAACAACACCGCCGCGTTATTTTTCTTTGCTTTTTCAGGTTGGTAAAGTCGTGCATAAACCCCTACTCCATCCGAGGCTTTGATTTGAATTACTTCCGGTTTGCGCCAGGAATACGAATTAAATTCTTTCGTCGTGGAATAGGTAATTCGTGTCATTTTAGCATTCGGAACGTTATCCGAAAAATACATTTCCCAAGGAGTAATTGAATTCGAATAGCGAATCGCCAATTTCTTTTCATCTGGAGAAACCTGAACATCGTAAAACCCTTCATTTTCAAGAATCGGAATCCATTTTTTGGTTGCAATTTCAAACTGATAAAAACCTCGATTTCCGGGGTGCGTTTTATTTGCCGAAATGAAAAACTTCTTTTTGTCGTTTGATAATTGAGCGCTGTTAATCTCAAAATCCCCATTTGTTAACTGTTCTTTGGAACCTGTTTCAACGTTCATTGAATATAAATGAGAATAACCAGAAATTTCAGATTGAAAGTAAAACGTTTTTCCATCTACCAACCAATCCATCGTTCCAATTTCAGTATTCCACGATGATATTCCAGGACCGCCGATCCAAGCTTCATCGTGCTGATGTTCGAGTTCTTTGACGGTGGCCTTTTGCAAATCTATCAATACGATCCAGCGATCTTTATTATCAGCACTTCGAATGTCACACAAAGCCAAATTATTCAACTTAGAAAAAATAACCGGATGTAGGAACAGATTTCTATCTTTTTCATAAACACCCTTTCCGGAATTATCCAAATACAAAGGTTTTTTACGAATATCAGTCAAATGAGAAAAATCCAACCAAATCACTGAATCCCTCTCAAATTGATAAATTGCCATGGTCTGATTCGGTTCATTGGAACTCACTTTTGCTCGTGCCGGAATTGATTTTGTGTAGCCATCAGCTGTGACGAACTGTTCGAACGAGGTTGAATTTTCTTCCTCGTTGTGAGACAAAATAACAACAACAAATTTTCCATTTTCACTAATTTGCAACGGTTGCAGATTGCCTTCTCCCAAATATTTCGTTTTTAGCTCAGGGAATAAAGAAAACTCTTGTTTTTTATTCCAATCATTCCGTTTGTTTTTATCTCGGACATATTGAAATAATTCCGTTTGTTGTTTCATTAAAAAAGTAGAATCCTTTTTCACATCCTTTTCATTTCCAGTTTGAAAATTCGTCAATTGAACAATTGAGCTAAAACCATTTTTTTCAGTGTAAGAATAAAGATTTATACCTTTTTGAAAAACCACCTCTTGAACTTGACCAATTTTAGGAGATGCCGATTTTGAAAGTCGTTGTAGATTGAAAATCGACTCATTGGTTTGATAAATTAACTGATATTCACCTGTTTTTTTGTTTAGTTTTCCCAGGCTATTTCCTAAAATAAAAAACTGATCATTGATTCTCCTTTGGGAATAATCAAACGCATAAATACTCGCCTCAGCCGATGCTTTACCATTCAGTTTTTTCTTTTCTTTTTTTAATAGTTCAAATTGGTACGTTGAATAACCCGGTTCCTTGTCCTCATTGGCTTCAAAAATAATTTTTGTACCGTCGTAATTCCAACGCTGGTATTCAGGTAAATATCCTACAAAATCGTTTCCTGTCATTATTTCTTTTAAATCAAGTTGAGCATTTAAATGAAGGAAATTGATTCCAAAAAACAGAAATACTAAAATGAGTTTTTTCATGAGGATAAAAGTAAGATTCTTGCTTGCAAAAATCATCTATTTTCGTTAAAATTATTTTACTTCAAAACGAAAAACGTAAATTCGTTTCACATATGAAAAGTATAAAGAAATTTCTTGCCAAAATATTAAGCCAAAAAGCCTATTTAAGAACCTTACATCGTGTTTTTTACCTGATGTATGACCTAAGATTAATGAAAAAAGACACGCGGTTTAAATACCATTACATGGTGAAAAAACTCATACAACCAGATTTTGTTGTTTTAGATATTGGTGCAAATCTCGGCTATTTCGCAAAGAATTTTTCACGTTTAGCAAATGAAGGAAAGGTGATTGCCATTGAACCGGTGCCGGCTTTCTATAACATTTTAACGCACTTCCTTGGCAAGAAAAAAAATGTAGAAATACACAATGTTGCACTTGGCAAAGAAGAGGGTGTTATTACCATGGTTATGCCTGAATCGGATGGTTTTATCCGCACTGGATTACCTCATATAGCAACATCTGAGGAAGAAAAAAGAACACACAAAACACAGGATGTCAAAATTGTAAAAGCAAGAGAATTCATCGGGCAAATTTCTAAAATTGATTACATAAAATGTGACATAGAAGGCTACGAAGGAATTGTTTTCGAGGAATTGAAGCCAATTTTGGAAGAGAAGCGTCCCATGGTACAATTGGAAATTTCAGAGCAAAACAAAGCACTACTTCTTAAACTTTTTAAAGACATTGATTATCTTCAATTTGGAATCTCCAACTTTAAATTTGTAGCCGAAGATGGCCATCAAAGCGAGGAAGGAGATTACTTTTTTGTACCCAGTGAAAAATTAAATTATTTCCAAAAGCTAATCGCATGAGAATGAAAATTGCTTTAGTAGCGTTATCAATTTTAACCTTATTTGCTTGTAAAAAAGGTGCAGGAGAATTCACAATCAAAGGAAAGATTTCTGATTTAACTTTCAATACAAGCTTAAATGGAGCAACAATTGAACTTTACAAAGTGCCGGTAGCCTCTAATAATGAATTTTTAGTTGCAACTCAAACAATCGGAAGTGATGGCACATACAGCTTTACGTTCCCAAGAGAGCAAATGGAAAAGTATATTATTCGGGTGAATAAAACCCTTTATTTCCCAATCGAGAGTACCGTTTATTATTCTTCATTAGAACTTGGAAAAGAAAACATTAGAGATTATTCCACCAGCGCAAAGTCGTGGGTTGAATTGCGTTTTTTAAACAACAATCCGGTGCCGAATGACCATTTAAGATACATAAAACAAGATGGTTATTCAGGTTGCACGGAATGTTGTCCTACTAGTGAACAAAATTATTTTGGCGCATTGGACACTTCCATCTATTGTGTAAATCAAGGAAATACAGTATATTCTATTTATTTTTGGATTACAGGAACATCAAATCAGGGGTTGCTTCAAGCGACAACAGTTCCATTTGATACCACACAGATTTACTTGCCTTATTAATGTTCAAAAAGGTACTGATATCTCTTCTCAGATTTCAACGAATAACATCGGTTTCTTACTTTTTTACCCCAAAAGTATTGATTGATTATCATAAAAAAAATATTTTTAATTCTTAAAAATCAGGAAAATCAACTGATGATTCAGTTTGCATATACGGACATTTAAATAGCAAAAGTTTTAGGAAAGTTTCATCACCGAAAAGATAGGAAAAATTGCTGTATCGCCTTTAAAAATCAGTAAAAGGATGAAATTACAAACACCATTTCGGATGAAATTGCTATAAAAATCAACCCTCAAGTTTTTAACAATTTAATTCATTTTTTGTGCGTGTTTTTACGCATAAACAATAGACGTTTAACGTAACTTAAGTTCAGTTCAAAAAAATAACGATACAAACGAATTCCATTATTGTTCACTAAAACAAGGTCATTCAATTGTTTTTTTACAGATTTCAACATTAAAAATGTTAATTCAATGTTGAAAACAATCCATATAAGTTTGCATCAACTTATTGATAATCAAAATGTAAATAATGCAAAAAATGATTATTTAATGTAATATGAAATAGACACACTAAGAACAACTTTGCAATGAAAATAAAAGAAATAGTTGAAGAAAAAAAAGCACAAAAAACAATTAAAATGATGACCATTTACATTCACTATTTAATCAC
>CANGLG010000140.1 GCA_947454395.1 Flavobacteriales bacterium | reverse complement strand
TTAAGAATACCCGATATACGTTAGGAACAATGTTATTGGTTGATCTTATTTGCGTAATTGCAGCAATTTTCGTGGCTGTCTGGTTTTTTTAGTTTTAACTTTGAATTTCAATAATTTATGGCCTGGAATTTTTTCAAAAAAAAAGAGACAGAGGAGGAAATCAAATTTGTTCCACTAAAACCAATAGAGTATCCTTCGATGGTTATTTTAGCTTGGGCTAAATCAGTTGAAGGTAATATCGATTTACAGAAATGGTTGTTAGAAAATGGATATCCAGAACTTTATATGTCAGTTTTTGCTATTTGTTTGAAAGATGAAGCGCGAAAATGGCTAGTCGACAATGGTTATGCTCATTTAATGGCAATGATTAATGCAGCGGAAGGAAATGAAAATGCAGCAAAATGGTTATTGGTGAATAATTTCAAAATGCTTTATCATTTAGCGAAGGCCGTAGATCATGAACCCGAAAGCTGGGAATGGCTGCAAAATAATGTCACTCAAGATTTATTTATTTTGGCTAAAAGTATTCAGGTTGTGAAAGACCAAATCGAGGACAATCACAACGATGTTCATATTATAAACAGAGATTTATAATAAAAAAAAAGCAACCATTTCTGATTGCTTTAAATTTAAAAGATTACTTTGGATTAATCATAATCAATAAACCGAATATCTACGCGTCTGTTTTGTTGTCTTCCATTTGTTGTTCCGTTATTAGCTTTAGGTTTCTTTTCACCGTGGAAATTAGTAATAATTCGATTTTGGTCAATTCCGTTTGCTATTAAGAAATCTTTGACGGCATTTACACGACTTTTTGATAAGTTAACATTATAAGATTCTGCTCCTGAAGCATCCGTATGTCCTTCCAATTCGATTTTTATTTCAGGTCGAGATTGCAAAATATTAACCAATGATTCCAATTCACCAAAAGAATTTTTCTGAACAACCGCTTTATCAAATTCAAATTGAATGGATTTATTTATTAAGTCAATAGTTTTCGTTGTTTCAATAACTGATTGTTTCGCCGTATTATCAATATAAATTGTATCAACTTTTTCAATAAACACAGTGTCAATTCGAACCTCTGTTTTCTTTGCAATTGTTGTTGTGTCTTTAACAACATTTTTTACTTCTTCAATTGGTTTTTTATCTTTCTTACAGAACTTCAGTCCTATAATTATTTCATGAGATCCAACACTATAAGATGCGATATTGCTCATTGGCGACTCGTATGCATATCCAACAAAGAATAGGTCTTGAATATTTACTCCAACTCGACCAATTATGCCAACTTTTGAGCGATATCCAAGACCACCAAAAATGAAATTTTTATAATTGACATCTGCATTCACATCCATTTGATAACCATTATTGGTTCCTTTTGCCCAAATAGAAGGTTTTACTGACCATTTATCATTTATTCCAATGCGATATCCAACCAATGCGTTCAAGTGTCTCTTAAGTCCATAACCATTTAAATTGTTGTAACCAAAGTTGGAGTATGTCTGAATTAGTTGTTTTGAAGCAACTGCCAATTCTAAATTATTCCAATTATATGTTAAGCCAATCTCGGTATTTAATGCGCCCGCTGATTGCAAACCTCCATTAATAATTGGATCTTGGTTGTCAAATGCAATAGCAGATGCAGGATTAATTCGGTATTGATTATATCCAATTGAAACACCTGCTCTTAGTTTGTGAACTTTTGCAATATCCAAACCATAAGAAACAGTTCCCATACCTGAAAATTGTTGCAACATACCGATTTTGTCAATTAAAAGTTGACCGCCAACACCAAGGGATTTTCCTATGCGCGTATTGACACTTAATAAACTAGTTAAAGGTGCACCATCAATTTTCACCCATTGATTCAAGTGTGAAAAATTGATTTCAGTGCATCCACCTGCTCCTGCATAAGCTGGATTGATTGAATATTTGTTGTATCCGTAAACGTTACTTTGAGGTGTTTGCTGTGCGATTGAAGTCACAGATGCAAACGAAATAGCTATAAATAAAATGCTCTTTTTCATGACTTCAATTATTTTTTAAATCTTAATAAGTTAATAGAACCGGTATATTCTTTTTCAGAACATTTAATCGCATAGAAGTACACACCGTCAGGGAGAGGTTCACCATTTTTCGTTCCGCCCCAATCATTCTGATAGTCGGTTGTTTCATAAACCGGTTGTCCCCAACGACTGTAAATTGTAACCAAACAAGCGTTAATCTGAGTTAAGTCATTTACTTTCCAAGTGTCATTCTGACCATCGTTATTTGGTGTAACAATGTTACTGATTTCAAATTCTCCTACACAATCCTGAACTGAAAGTTCTAAATTAACGATAGAATCACATCCTGCAGAAGTTTGTATCGTATCTTGATAAATGCCACTTTGTGTTAATAATTGCCCGCCTAAATTATAACTTTCTCCAAGACAAATTGTTTTTGTTTCAAACGAGTATTGTGGAGGGCTAACAAATAAAGTTAATTTAACAATTGAGTCACAACCGGAAGCAGTTGTTAATGTTGCTGTATAAACTCCCTCTGATGAAATGGTAGTTCCATTGAAAGAATAAGAAGAACCAGAACAAATTGTCATTTGAGTATTATTTACAATTGCTGGAGTTAAAAATACAATTGAAGTAATTACACTGTCGCAACCACTTACGGATTGAAGCGTATCAACATATACTCCTTGTGAGTTGTATGTGCTTGTTCCAACTTGAATAGAACTGCCTTGACAAATGATGTGATTGTTAGTTACTGTAATAAATGGGTTCACTGTTAATGTTGTAATTACGGTACTGTCACATCCTTGAGAAGTAACAAAGACATCTGTAAAAACGCCACTTTGTGTTTGCATTGAGCCTCCAAGTAGAATGCTATCACCTTGACAAATTGCTGTACTAACGTTGTTCATTGTTGGCACACATGGATTGTTACAGCCAGAGAATGTTATTGTTTTAGGGCAGGCACCATCATTAATAACTATCGTATATGTCCCTGTAAGACCACCTATATAATTGATTGTTGAACCAGCTGCCATTGTACCGGATTGAACTACTGCCCCAAGTGGACTCGTAATTGTGTATGAATAAGGATGGTTGTAATAAGCATTTAAGCCTCCTGTAGCAGAAAAACTAACTGTACAGTTAGTATTGTTATAAGTTAAATTGGTATTTAATGCTTGTAAGTAAATTACCGGGATTCCAGCTTCAACTGTAGAAGTTCCACAAGTAAAATCTCCCCAATTCGCAGTAATATCTCCAGCAGGTGAAATGTAATAAAGTGTATTGAAAAGTGGATTTCCAAATGAACCGCTTCCATCACCGTTGTTGGTAAACGTACCGTTTTCACTTTGAACAGAATCAATATATGTAAATCCTGTGTTTGCAATTGGATCAGGTAAAACGGATAATTGATGAATTACATACCCGGGAGTCAAGCATGATGGTAAATCTGCTGTAGATTCACCAATTCCGTTAACCATTATTCCAGGTGTTAAAACATCTCCATAACAAACAAAAGCTGTATCAGGAGCAGTAATTTCGATTGTTGTTCCGTTTGCTAGGTCAACAAAAATATCACCCGCATAACTGTTTACTTCTCTTAAGTATTCAATAATGTATTCACCCTCATCACCTTCTGCTCCACCATCAATTTGGATTGCATAAATTGTACCTGGAGTCAAACAACAAGCTGAAGTTTGACTACCTTGATAACCAGCCGTGCCTGACATGATAGGAGTAATGATAGGTGTATTTCTTGTTCCATCTGTTGTATATGTTGCTGGATTCAAACCACCATAACAATCTGTTCCATTTAGAAGTTCGTAAACGCTGTATCGCAACGTATCCATTCCGATGTATGCACGAATGCTCATTTCAACTGCACCAGAAGGTGGTGCCACAAAATAATGCCATACAGTCTGGTCAGCTCTGTTCAATGGATTTGCATTTGAAGCAGGCTCACCAGCCAAAAATTCTCGGCAAGCCCGAACGTTTGAACCTGCAACCGCTTGAAATGTTGGATTTGTACCTGCTAAAATTACTGGTACTTCATATAGTGTATCAGATAATGCTATACAAAGAATGTCATTTCCTGGAGCATTAAATTGTGGTTGCGAAACGCTTGGGTCATAAATCCAAATATCACCATTTGAACTTAAAGAAACATCCTGAGGATCAAGCATACCGTAATACTTGTATCCCGGTTCCAAACATGAAGCATTTATTTTCGGAGTCACGGCACTAAAACCGTTATCACTTCCTGTTGCAGCATCAAGTTGAACTAAGTTGTAACACATTAAATCTGTAGGTACTCCTGGCGAAAATCTTGGGTCAAAAGCATATAAAGCCAAGTCTTCTGCTTCCAAAAAACCTGAAATGTTTGCTTCCACGTACATTCTTCCACTATTAGGAGCTGTGAAATTAAACCATACAGTTTCATTAGTAGCGGAGTTATCGTTTGATGAATAATGATAGGCATGGTAATTATTTGGATCGTTGTTTGTATGTGCAACACCAGTTTCTGCATAATCAGCACCTCCGTCGTATGCACATCCATAATCTAAATTCGTAGAAGGACCATTTCCTCCATCATAAGTTATTTCGTTAGTAGTGAATGCAACATTAGCTGATAAACAAGGGATGTCTTCTGTATCTCCGGCAGGACTTCCACCTAAATCATTAACACGAACAACTACAATTCCTGCATCCGTGTTATTATCTCCGGTAACTTGAACGTAGTAAGTTTCCCCTGCAATTAATTTTTGATAAGAAATCAGTGGTATAGGGTTGCATGAATTGAATGAAATTTGAGCTTCAGGATCAGCTGGGAATCCAATAATGTTATCAATTCCATCTGAATACTGAACATGCGAAAGGTATTCAAATTTATCTTTCAATATGTTCCCAGTAATCGGTTGTAATCCATTCCCACAGTTTCCGCCATCAGCAGCGTGATAAATTTCAATGTAAGTACCGATTTCTGTTCCGGTGTTATCCAATGAAACTTCTACTGAACCACTTGCAGGCGCGACAAATTTAAACCAAGCAGAAGAAGCATTTGCTGCTACATCTCCACCTGCAGGTTCGTTTGTTTCTAGCGTATTACTCGCACAAACTGCAACAGTGTAATTTGTATTCATATTTACCGAAATCGCATTGCATATTTCATCCGGTAAAATCACGACTGTTGGTGGTGCATCAATTCGTTCAACTTTAAGAAATATTTTATATGTCTGAGCACAACCACCATCAGTACTTACTCCAGTGAAATTATAATAAACTGTTCCGGTTGAACCTGGCACAGCCATGTTTGAAATTATCAACCCAGTTTCACCATCAGTTAAACCTAGTAAATCGTACGAGCCAACATCGTCATTTTCATAACCTTCCCAATCCAATCGAACATTTGTTGGAACATCAGATGGACAAACGTAAAAATGTTCGAAAAACAAACCATTAGACGGTGAAAAAACAGCATTAGGGGAAGCAAATATATATGGACCATTATTACCAGAAACAGAAGTATAATTAAAACCTAGTAGTCCAAATCCAGCCGAACTGTTATTTGTGTAACCCAATGTATTATCTGTTGCCGTAAATTCCCAAACAAAGTCAGATGTATTTGTAATAAAAAAGATATCTGCATCACAATCTCTATTGTAAACTGCCTGTACTGAGTCAACAGTAACTTTTATTGTTGATTGAGCGAAAATTGATTGAAGAGGAAGTAGGCAAATAATGAAAGCCCATTTAAAAAAAGTAGTTCTTTTATCCATATTTTACAGTTGTTTTTATCTCCAATTAATGAAGTCGACTAATTTATGGGATAATTCCAACTCTAAAAAAAAATGTTAATAAAAAAAGCAAGTTGTTGAAACTTGCTTTTTTTAAAATAAGGAAGAATGCTTTTTTATTTCTTTAAAAACTTAAACGATTTATTTCCTGAATTCGTTTTTACATTGATTAAATAAAAACCTGAAGATAAATCCGAAATATTTATTTGATTATTATTTTTTCCTTTAAGTAATCTTTCCCCATTGATTGATAATACCTCGTAATCAAAATTTTCATCAGATTCGATATTTAATAGATCAATTGCAGGATTCGGATAAACCTTAAAATTTGTTAGCTCATTCTCACTCATACCAACAAAAGTAGT
>CANGLG010000139.1 GCA_947454395.1 Flavobacteriales bacterium | reverse complement strand
TTGTGATTCCATTTGTATGATCAATGTAAATTACTCTTCCATAACCGTTTGGTGAAATCTTTATTCTTGATATAAAACCATCGTAAATCGAATAGATTGGAATTCCTTCTTTTTGGTTTGTTTTAAAATCCAAGCCCATGTGAAAATGATTGGGTCGAATATCCCCAAATATGGCGCTTAATTGCAATGGGATCCCAAGCGGAGAATGGTATTTTGAATCAATACGAATAGTTTGTCCAAAAACTGATTGTATGAAAAGAAATAAAATAAATAGAACTAAAATGTAACGCATGCACAAAGTTAACCTTTCAAAAAAAACTCAAAATAGATCCCAAAAAATATTGCTTGTAATTTTTACAATGTTAACTTTGTAAAAAGTCGAAAGCAATGACTGAACAAATAGAGAAAAGCATTGAACAAATTTTGAATAAGGCACGTAGCTTACATGCTGAACTACAAAGTGAACGATCAAAAAATAATGCTTTACAAAGTGAAGTCGGAAGAATGAAAGATGAATTATTTTTTGTTTCTGAAAGAGAATTTATGCTCAACACAGAAATAGAAACTTTGAAGTCAGCATTGCAATTGGCAGAAAATAAAGTTGTTGAAGTTCCTGTTCAAATCGTTGGAAAACGTGAAGAGGAAATCGATGAACTTGTTAAAGAAATAGAATACTGTATTGAACAGCTGAAAAAATAGTAATGGGAAAAGTTTCTATAAAAGTCGTAGTTGGAGGTCGGACATATCCGTTGACTGTTACAGAAAACGAACAGGAAAAAGTGATGAAAGCCGCTGATGATATCAATAAAGCAATTGAGCAGCTTCGACAAAACTATGGTGTTAAAGACCCACAAGATTTATTAGCAATGACTGCTTTACAATTGGTTTCAAAAGGTCAATCATCAACGCCTGCGACAAAAGTAGAAACAGTCACAATTCCTGCAGATTACAATTCAGTTGAACTCGCTTTGGATCATTTATCTAAAGAATTAGACGAGTTAAATTAATCTTTAACATTTCACGCAACGACTGATTTATTTACTTAATAAATGAGTTGAATTATGGTAGCAGTGTGGATTATTATTGGATTATTAGGTGGCGGTGTCGCTTCTTATTTTGTCCAGCAAACAGCATTAAAATCGAAGAGCCAAAAACTGGTAAAAGATGCTGAGGTGGAAGCCGAAAACATTAAAAAAGAACGAATTCTTCAAGCAAAAGAGAAATTTTTAAAGCTCAAAGAAGAGCACGAGACGATGATTAAAGATCGTGAAAGAAAACTTCAATCTAATGAGGATCGTGCAAGAGCAAAAGAAAAATCTTTGACCGATAAACTAGAGCATCTTGGACGTAAAGAAAAAGAAATTGAGAAAACACAATCTGAATTCGATGCGAAGTTTCAATCGCTTGAACTTCGTCTGCAAGAGGTAGACAAAATTCAACAAAAAAGAGTTGCTGAATTATCTAAAATTAGCAACATGAGTGTTGAAGATGCTAAAAACATGTTGATGGATGCGTTGAAAGATGAAGCCAGAACAGCAGCGATGGCATCTATCAAAGAGATTGCCGAAGAAGCAAAATTGAATGCAAATAAAGAAGCGAGAAAGATTGTGATTCAATCCATTCAACGCGTTGCAACGGAGCAAGCTATTGAAAATGCTGTTTCAGTGTTTAACATCGAATCGGATGAGGTGAAGGGACGAATCATAGGACGTGAAGGTCGTAACATTCGTGCGCTAGAAGCTGCGACAGGTGTTGAAATTATCGTTGACGATACTCCTGAAGCAATTATCCTTTCTTGTTTTGATCCTGTTAGACGTGAAATTGCACGATTGTCCTTGCATCAATTGGTTTCGGACGGTCGTATTCACCCAGCGAGAATCGAAGAGGTAGTTGCGAAAACAAGAAAACAATTGGATGAGGAAATTGCTGAAACCGGTCGTAGAACATGTATTGATTTAGGTATTCATGGATTACATCCTGAGTTAATGCGCATGATTGGACGCATGAAATACCGTTCATCTTATGGACAGAATTTATTACAACACTCACGTGAAGTAGCAAACCTTTGTGCGATAATGGCAGCAGAATTAGGATTGAACGTTAAATTGGCAAAACGTGCTGGTTTACTTCATGATATTGGAAAAGTACCAGACGAAGAACCAGAATTGCCACATGCAATCTTAGGGATGAAAATTGCAGAGAAATTTGGTGAAAAAGGAGAAGTTTTAAACGCGATTGGAGCTCACCATGATGAAATCGAAATGACAACACTTATTTCTCCTATTGTTCAGGTTTGTGATGCCATTTCCGGTGCACGTCCTGGAGCAAGACGTGAGATTGTAGAGGCTTATATCAAACGTATCAAAGAACTTGAGAATTTGGCACTTTCATATGAAGGTGTGCAAAGTGCATATGCAATTCAAGCAGGACGTGAGTTACGTGTTCTTGTAGAGGCTGAAAAAGTTTCAGATCAACGTTCAGAAGAATTGTCTTTTACGATTTCTCAAAGAATTCAAACTGAAATGACTTACCCTGGACAAGTGAAGGTGACGGTTATTCGAGAAAAAAGAGCTGTAAATTACGCTAAGTAATTTCATTTTTTTAAAAATTGTTTTGGAATGACAAATGGACGTCATACCCTCATTGCCGGTCCTTGCAGCGCTGAAACAAGAGAACAAGTTCTTGAAACAGCCAAAGGGCTTAAGGATTTTGAAATTGATTATTTCAGGGCTGGAATCTGGAAACCTAGAACTCGTCCCGGTGAATTTGAAGGTGTTGGAAGTGAGGCTTTGCCTTGGATGCAGGAAGTAAAGGATTCTTTTTCTTTAAAAATCTGTACGGAAGTAGCAAAAGCAAAACATGTTGAAGAGGTTTTGAAAGCTGGATTTGACATGATTTGGGTAGGGGCTCGTTCCACCGCTAATCCCTTTACCGTTCAAGAAATTGCAGAAGCACTTAAAGGGGTTCAAATTCCGGTGATGGTGAAAAATCCAACGAATCCAGATTTGAAATTATGGCTTGGGGCTGTAGAACGTATTCAATACGCTGGAATTAACAATATTTCAGTCATTCATCGCGGTTTTTCAACCTATCAGAAAACGCAATTTCGAAATAATCCCAATTGGCAAATCCCGATCGATTTTAGACAAGAACGACCAGATATACCAATGATTTGCGATCCTTCGCACATTGGAGGTAGAACGCATTTGCTTCAAGAGATAGCACAGAAAGCACTCGATTTGAAATATGATGGTTTGATGATTGAAACCCATTGCAATCCAATGAATGCATGGACAGATGCGAAACAACAAATTACTCCGAATTACTTAAATGAGTTACTGTCAAATTTGATTGTCAGAGATTATTCTGAAATAGAAGCGGATGAAATTCAACAATTACGTGCTCAAATCAACATAAAAGACGAAGAACTAATCCAAATTCTTAAAGATAGAATGGCAATATCTGAAAAGATTGGTTATTTCAAAAAAGATAGAAATTCCGCGGTTTATCAACCAACACGATGGGAAGAGGTTTTGAGAAACAACGTTATCAAAGCGATGGATGCGCAATTGTCTGATGATTTTTCTAAAGAGCTATTTAAATTAATTCACCAAGAATCCATTCGAATTCAATCAGAGATTTTAGCAAAGAAAAAGTGATTATTTTTTCAGAAAAAAGGCTCTGAAAATAAACAATGAAATTATTTGTGTTACAAAAATCATTGTTATTGGTGGCATCTGTAAGGGCCATGATTTTGGTTCCAACCACCCTCCAATACCAATCATAAAAACATGTAACATATTCATTAGAATTCCATAATGCCCAAAATGATAGAGTCTAGATCCCTGTGGCTCATTTTTGTAGCTTGCATATAGTGGCAATGAAAAACAGAAAATGGACAACATTCCAATTGCAATATAATTCCAACCCATGTAGCTGATACTTCCGTGATTGTAAAATTTTGGATAAAATGTGCTGTCGAGTAATATTATCGCTGAGAAAATATGTATGATGGCAAACCAATACCCAGTCGTACCTATTGTTCTTCTGCTCAATCCAAATCGATCCCAAGTATTTTGCCTCAATAAACTGACCATTAAGAGTGTTCCTGCAAGCCATGCGATGGATTTATTCAACACAACAAGAAAAGCTTTCATTCCATTCATTTCTTTACCAATGTGATAACGAACGGCGGCGTAACTATAAAAAATTATGAAAAGAATGAAAACGACCTTTTTCAATTTTCAGGAATTAAAAATCATACTCGATGTTCCAAAGATAAAGTCCGTGGGCAGGTACAGAAAGCGAAGCTTCTTGTCGGTCTTTGGCTGCTAAAATGGATAGCACATCATCAATATTTAACTTACCTAGTCCGACATCGATTAAGGTTCCAACGATGGCTCTTACCATGTTTCTTAGAAAACGATCTGCAGTTATTTCAAAATAGGTCTCATTCTCTGAAACAAACCAAGAAGCATGAGAGACGGTACAAATGTTTGTTTTAACATCGGTGTGTAGTTTAGAAAATGAACTAAAATCCTTTGTGCCCAAAAGAAGGTTAGCAGCGGAATTCATTGCTTCAAAGTTCAATTCTGTTGGATAATATAAACTCAATCCGTCTTTAAATGGATTTTTTTGTTGATGAATAAAGTAGCGATAGGTTCTCTTTTTAGCATCGAAGCGTGCATGTAAATCAGCTTTAACCGACTGAATGTTATAGACAACAATGTCTTTTGGAAACATTCGGTTTAGCTTAAATATAAGATGTCCAATGTTTGCGATTTCAGGCAATTCGACATGAAAAAAATATTTTTTTGCGTGCACACCTGCATCCGTTCTTCCACAACCCACAATTGGAACTTCTTTACCTGATTGTAATTTGAAAAAAGTATCTTCAATCACTTCCTGAACACTTGTTGCATTTGGTTGTCTCTGCCATCCGTGAAACGAACTACCGTTGTAAGCTATTTCAAAAAAGTAACGCTGCATATTAACTTACGAAGTTACAAATATTCGTTACTCCAAATAAAGTACCATTCCACTTTGGTAATCGACGCTGTAATCAAACCCAAAAGTTTGACTGCCGTTTATTCCATTTTGAAAAGTCCAGGTGATAATTCCTTTATCTTCATCAAGTTTCCCGGACAATAATTCTCCACGTTTAATTTTTATGTCCTCGTTATTGGAAATCGGGAATTGGTCTTTGATAACAACAGGTATCATTGCACCTCCGTTATTTTTGATTTTTATTTCCCAGGTAATGTCAAATTTCTCCCTTGAACCAATTGTTTTCGAACGTGATTTCTCCTTCACGCGTGTTCGCTCCATACTGATTTTGTTGTCTTTCCCGAATGAAAATGAAAGCGTGTCTTTTGTGGAATTAACATCTAAATATGATTTTCCCATAAATGTTCCATCAAAATAAATGTTGGATTCCCCGCTCATTAGGTTAAGTTTTTCCCATCCCGTTACTTGTGCTGCAAGGTAAACACTTGGGTCAATTTTCGGAACAGCATGGTATTCATAGGAAGCATTCAAATCATGCGATGAAATACTCACCCGATGATCCATTCCATCAGTTGGAATTGACATTTTGGACTGAATGACATATTCCACTCTCAAATCTTTTTTCTGAACAGTTGTCTGAACGTTTGAGGCCCATTTTTCTTTTTCACCGGAAACTGTCGAATCAAATAAAACCTTACTTTTTTTCCCAGACCGTGCGCCTCTAAATTGAATCCCTTCAAAACCGTCTTCATCGTCCATGTAAACATCTTCAACTTGAATGGTTGCAATTTGTGAAGCAGTCATTCTTGCCGGCATTCTTTGGATGTCCTCTTTATTTATTGAAATTAAACCACCTGTTACATCACCATAATTTGCAGCAATACCATTTGAAATTACTACTTCGTCCAATTCAACTGAATTTGGTTTTAAGAAGAATTTCAAATAAGGCGAATTGATTTGTTGTTGTGCGTCTTCATAACCTACAAAAGAAGCTTTCACCCACGTTTCTCCTCTTGGAACTGTTAATATGAATTTTCCATCGAAATCAGTTACAGCGTTGATATTCGCATTGTTCCAGAAAGAAACTTTTGCAAAAGGAAGCGGTTCTCCGGTTGTAGCATCAATGACCTCACCACGTAATTTCTCTCCATCAAAACTTACCGCT
>CANGLG010000138.1 GCA_947454395.1 Flavobacteriales bacterium | reverse complement strand
TTTTGAATTTCCTTTTCGATGCAAAGACGTGCCATTAAATAAGTAACTGTTGATTCAGCTCCTTGATTGATATTGACATGATCGTGTTCCAGTCCGTCATAGCATCCACCAGAAATTGGATTATAAACAATCTGACTTAAGTGATTATTTCCGAGGTACCATTCAAAAGCCGTTTTCATGTAACCAATGTATTTTTCTTCTTCAAAACAATTGTTGAATTCCTGCAGAGCAATTATTGTATATGCTACGTCGATTGGTTGTTCTCCAAAGGGATGGACTTCCTTGTCTTTTGAATACCAAGTACGGTTTGAAATGACGGAAAAGTGTTTTTTGACAAACAAGATATCCAGTAAAAAGTGGAACGATTCCTTGGCGACTTCTTTATATATGTTATCATTTGAAACATAATATGCGTATAAAAGTGCTTCTGGTATAACAGCATTTGCATAGGTTATTGAATTTTCAAACCAATGCCAGTCCGGCTGTCTGTTTTTTGAGTAATTGTCAATTAGTAAATCAGAAAGTTCAAGGATAATTCGGTTGATATTTTTGTCATTAAAAACCTCGTTGTAGTTGTATAATCCTTTTATTGCAAATGCAATTGCTCGAGGTGATTTAAAATACCTGACATTGATGAGGGCATTTTCCATTAAACGCTGAATACGGGAAAAATAATTTGGATTAAACGATTTTTGATGCAACATAAAAACACCAAGTGAATATACAGCTCTACCATTACTATCTTCTAAGTTTTCAATGAAGTTTTGTTCTGTGTATTCATTGAATTTATTGACATAATTCATAAAAAAACCATCTTTTTGCTGAGTGCTTTCAACAAATCTGAAGTATGTGTCAATCAAGCCTAGAGCCGTAATGTCGTTGGTTAAAACATAGTATTCAGTCATTGCAATTAATGCTCGGGCGTTGTCATCCAACGTATATCCTGAGTCAAGCACAGGTTGTTCCGCTACGGAAAATTGAATGATTCCGATGTCACTTGTCGTATTGAAAAAGTGATTTAGGTTAAAATCAGGTACTTTATATTTCATTTCTATAATTTCTTCTGCTGCAATTTCTTCCTCAATCAATGTCATGTATTGAATAGCAACATTTTGCCACGAAGAAGGTCTCATGTTTTGAAGTGCGTTTAATTTCATTTGTTCCAATGTATCTGGGTTTTTAAAAAGATGAATAGCCGTATTGGCTAGTTGCATAGAGTCTTTAAATTCAATTAGAATTCCTGCAGATTTTAACTGATCAATTGCTTGTGGAATTTTTGTAGAAATAATCGGGCAACCGCTTCCCATGGCATAAGCAAATGTTCCACTCACTGCCTGGAAAGGATCGTTTGATGTGAATAAGTAAATATCTGTTAGTTGTAAGTACTCGTGTAATACTTGATTCGTAATGAACTCATTAACAAATTTTACATGATCAGCAATTCCAAGATCTTCTGCTAATTGATGCAGCCAGGTTCTATATTTTTCTCCTTCTCGTTTAATGATTTCTGGGTGTGTTTTACCAATTATAAGGTAGACGCAATCAGGATTTTGTATGATTATGTTGGGTAGTGCATATAAAGCTGTTTCGATGCTTTTACCAGAACTGAGAAGTCCGAAAGTGGCTAATACCTTTTTATTCTCGAGATTCAGTTTCTTTTTTAGATAAACGGCATTTTGCAAAGGAACGAGGTGAACTCCGTGTGGAATGATTTCGATTTTTTGTTGATCGATTTTATATTCACTTTCAAGAATTTGTTCACTGTTTCCAGACATAACGATCACCGCTGTAGAGAATTCAGCGATTTTCTGGACGATTGATAATCTATTAGAAGTTGGATTTGGCAATACAGTATGAAATGTTGTAAAAACTGGAAGTTGAATGTCTTTTAGAAAGTGAAGTAAGTACGCACCGTATTCTCCTCCAAAAAGTCCAAATTCATGTTGAATTAATACCATTCGAATTGAATCGTTGTTGTTTACTGCTGTTGCTAACTGCTTGTAACTTTTTAAATTATCAGCTTCTAAGATATACTCCACTGGAAATTGATAGTCAGTTTGTGAATTTCCATTTTCAATCGCACAAACTGTAATTTTTAAAACATCACCGAACTTTTCAATTAAACTGTTTCTTAAATCACGGCTGAAAGTAGCAATACCACATTCACGTTCTGGAAATGATGTCAATAGTAGAATTTCAATACGTTCTGATTTGTTCATTACTCTAAAAGGGCTTTGATTCATTGAATTTGTATTGAAAATGAGTTCTTGATCAGGCATTTTTAGTTTTCTTTTTTTGTATAGATAAATTTTTTAAGTAATTCATTCAGAGAGAATGAAGCACAGGCAATTTTTGTATCGGCGGCACCATAATAGACATAAAGTAGATCTCCTTTTAAAATGCTTCCTGTTGGAAAAACAACATTATTAACTTCTCCATGAATTTCCCAATCAATTTCAGGTTCAAATAGAGCGTATGGGAGGGATGCAATTATTTTTGAAGGATCTTCCAGATCGAGTAAAATACAATGGGCTTTGTATATTATTTCACTTCCATTTTCATATGCCGCATGATAGATGAAAATCCATCCATTGGCTGTTTCAATTGGAGGGCAACCGGCGCCACAATAAAGCGCTTTTTCCAAATGAACAGCATCGCAGTTTAAACGATAGATTGGTAAATTAGAGAGATATTCTTTCCAGAATGATGCATTGATTTGATTCAAATCGGCAATTTTCACAAATAAAATATCTGGTTTTATGCGGTGTACGAAAAAGAAATTTCCGTTTATTTTTCTTGGAAAGAAAACGATATTTTTATCCCACACAAATTCAACATTGTTGTTTTTTTCCATTTCAATCGTGTAGGAATCTGCGATTCTTTTATTCACTGATGGAGTGTCTTCGCTTTCGATAATCAGAGGAACAATGATTCCCCAGCGGTAAAAATTTTTGAGATCACTTGAAACAGCAAGTGCTCCCAGGGCATTAATTCCATCGAATGCAGTATATGTTAGATAATACAAACTCTCTATTTTTACGATTCTTGGGTCTTCTATTCCCTTTTTCTCGAAATCAGATTCCGGAAGTAAAAGCGGGTGTTTATTTCTTTTTGAAATGTGGATAGGAGTGTCTAAACGACAATAACCGATACTCGAAAAATCTGCTTTACTAACTGCGCGATAAAAGAGATGAATGATTCCATTTTCTTCAATGACTGCCGGATTAAAAACCGCACCACTTTCAAAGTATAAACTTGTTTTTTCTAATAACACACCTTCTTTATTAACCTTCAACTTATCCATATCAAAATATGATTTTCATAGTCTCACAGATGATTTTGTTCCTTCAATTTGACTCCATTTTTTTGAGGGCTATTGAAAAGTATGTCTATAAATTTTACTGCGACAATTTCTTTAATGGGCTCATTTACAGGTGAATTTTTTCCGATAATTCGATCGATAACATTACCGATCAAAACACGCATTGCTAATTTTGGGTAATCTTCTATGACCTCCTTGTCTTTGAAAAAAGTACTTACAGTTGACTTGATAAAAGACACGGGAGATACCTCCTGAATAGTTTCCTCAATCGAATGAATAAGTTTTTGTTCATTTTCACGTTGAAGAGAATGTAGTGAATTAATACGTTGTCTTAGTTCTTTCATGGTAGTGGAATTATTTGTTTAAATCAATGTTGTGTTCGTCGCTGAAAATGTGTTTAATTATTTTGTTCTGAATGGATTTTTCTACACTTTTTTGATTGATAAGGGAAAAAATAATCGCAGCTGTTAAGTAAAAAAGGCCGACACAACCAAATCCAAGGGCATAGTCGCCGGTTGATTCTGAAATATAAATCGCAAGTGCAATACTAAACATGAACAAACCAATTGCAAATAGAATCCATTTCAATGTTTGAATAAGAATAAAGGAACAGATGATAACTGTTCGTTCGATTAATTCAAGTTTGATGATTTCAATTGTGGTTCGAACATATTGCTTGAGATTTTCTGAAAAATCAGATAAATGGGAATTGTTATTCATGCCTTAATTTTTATGGTTAGAAAAACCCGGCACTACTGTGCCGGGAATAATTAATCGCTCAGGACAAAACATATTCTGCAGATTGAAATCTGAGTATGTTAAAGTGGATTAATGTTAAGTCAAAGGAGAATGGCCTGAGCGATTGTTTTAATTATAAAACATGATCAACACCCGGAGCTGGAGTTTTTGCATGCTCTTCTGTGTGTCTTCTTATTCCAAGGCTTTCTGTTAAGTTACCGGCAAGTTGACGTGCTCTTCCTGTTAAGTTACCTCTTGTAACACTTCCTTTATCCGGGGCAAATAAAATTCCTAAAATTGCTCCTGCAGCGGCTCCTGCCAATGCTACTGTAATTAATGTTGCTGTGTTGTTTCTTGGTGTTTCCATTTTTTAGTTGTTTGTATTGGTTATTGAAATTGTTTGTTTATTCATTTACTGAAAATGTCAGAAATCAACTTAAAATACCAACCGATTAAATTGACCAAATAAAGTTGATTCCGTGACACATTCAGTTTAAAAAAGGTTTGTTTGATTAAATTTCTGATTTAAGAAAATGTTATTGTCAGACGCGTTACATAAATCAGTGAGTAGGTAAATTTAATGAGTTGTTCCTTTTTTAATAAGCGTAATTACTTCCTCTTTTTTCTTGTCAAGAGCGGTGGTAAGCCTGGTAATTAATTGAGCTTCTTTGCCTGTTTCAAATTTTAAATCAGCATCTGTTAATTTTGGGAATTTAGCTTTAAGCGCTTTTGCTTGTTCAGCCCAATTTCCTGTAATTTTAAATTCTTCCGTCGCCTTCTTCGGCTTAGCTTTTGCTTTTGTTTCCATATTGTAGAAATTTATTGAATTAATAATAAGACAAAGTTCTTGATATTTGGTCTATTTTCTTTGTAAAAATCACTTTTAAATTTACATAAATATTATAATAAAGTAAATTTAATATGCGCTCCAGCCGTCATCGGCAACGATAACACTTCCATTTACTAAACTGGATTCTTCTGTGGCTAAAAACAAAGCTATTTTTGCAATTTCAATAGGTTTACCACTTCTTGGATTCAGAACCATTCCCGGCATAATCCGATCTTTAATTTCATCTTTAAACTTTGAATAATCAATCGATTCAGAAATATTTGTTTCAATTGCTCCCGGTGCTATTGCGTTACACCGAATTCCATTTTTCGCAAATAAAAAACCGGTATTTTTAGTTAATCCAATGAGCGCAAATTTGCTAGTAGTATAGGCCGCACCAGCTCTTCCTCCATTTAAGCCACCAATCGAGGCGATATTTATAATATTCCCTGATTTTTTGTTTAGAAAAACTTTCATAACATGACTCATTAATCTATACGGAGCATTTATATTTATGTCCATCACCTTCATCCACTCCTTTTCATCCACTTCATCTATTCCTTGAAAGTTGTCCATGATTCCGGCATTGTTTACAAGAATATCGATTGTTCCGAATGATTTTAAAGCAACTTTGATTATTTCATCGATGAGGTTTGTTTTTGTGATATCACCTTTTACAAGTTTTATATTTCCTTCATAGGAAGATGTTTCTTTTTCAAGTTCAGCTAGACGTTTTTCGTTAAGGTCAGTTGCAACAATTTTAGCACCTTCTTTAGCGAAAAGCAAGGTTATTTCCTTCCCAATTCCTGATCCAGCACCTGTGATTATGGCTATTTTATTTTCAAGTTTTTTCATAATGTTTGATTTTTAATTTTTATTTGAATTACTCACTTGTTTAGAATAGAAATACCAATTGGATTTTATATACTCGGAACGAATACTAAAAATAGAACTGAAGAGCGCAATAATTGAAATGACAATTGCCAGAGAGATCTCTGTCTGATAATTTTTATTTATTAAAAACAACCCAATTAATGAAGAGATCCCTAGAAGAATTAACGAAATAACCGACAGATTCACAAAGAGTATTTTTTCTTCTAATATTGTCCGAAACAATAAATCAACATTTGAAGAAAAATGATCATAAAACTTAATAATGCTGAAGGTGTAAATGGAGCAAATTGAAGAAAAAATAAATACAAGGTAAATTGGTTTTGGATCAATCTTTTTATTCAAAAGTAGTTGATTTGACAAAATGAATCCTCCAAGTAATGAACCTGCAATCGGAATGTATGTGATTAAATAGTGAATGTAAATGGTCATCATTTTAA
>CANGLG010000137.1 GCA_947454395.1 Flavobacteriales bacterium | reverse complement strand
GTAGTAGCTTTCTTAAGAAGGAGGAAAATCAATCTTTTTTATATCTATAAGTAGTTCCGCTCCTGTTCGCTGATTTTGGTCCCGCCTGAGTCACCCTCCACGCCAATCTTGCGCTTCATAGCCCATTTGGGGGTTGAATCCGATTTTCGGGTCGGTTAAGACCGATTAAGTCCTTATAATCAAACGATGTAGCCTCGACGGGAATCGAACCCATATCTAAAGTTTAGGAAACTTCTATTCTATCCGTTGAACTACGAAGTCGATGTGCAAATGTAGAGATTATTGCTTCTTGTTTGAAGAAATAAGTTGTTCAATTTCCTTCCAAACAAGATCAGCTGCATTGTCCCAGTGGTATTTTTTACTTTGTTCTAAGCCTAATTTAGATAATTCATTACAAAGAAGTGGTTCGCTGAGCATACGATACATTCCATTTGCAATGTCTTTAACATCAAATGGGTTACAATAAATGGCAGCATTTTCTGCAACTTCCGGCAGACAGGTTGCATTTGCAGCTAAAATTGGAGTTCCACATTTCATCGCCTCAACCAAGGGAATTCCAAAGCCTTCAAAATAAGGAACGTATGTTAAAACTTTTGCACTTGCCATTAGTTTGGTGAGTTTACCAGTTTCTAAGTGCCCAGTAAAAATTACTTTATTTAAAATATTTTGAGCGATTTTCAAATTATTTTCTTTCCACATTGAACTTCCAACGATTACAAGTCGAATCTGACTGTTTTTTGAGGATATAATTTCAAAAGCATCAATAAGTCGTTGAACATTTTTTCGCGGATGCAATGATCCAACAAATAAAAAAAAAGGATTCCCATTTGTGAATTCATCTCTAATTTGTTGTTGTTGATGATATTCTATTGGTTCATATTGCTCATTTGCTCCATTGTAAACCACCGTCACTTTAGCTTCATCAATTTTATAGGTCGAAACGATGTCTTGTTTTGAGTAATTAGAAACAGTAATTATTTTCTTAGCTTTTTTAGCAAATTTCGGAAAGTAATACCTGAAATAATTTGAAACTAGAAAAGGAAGATCTTTTGGATTATGTTCAAAATTGATGTCATGTATTGTAATTATCTGAGGAATATTCGTTCTTAAATTGCAAAATCCATCTGGTGACCAGAATAAATTAATTTGGTATTTTGCAAGTGCCTTTTTCATTGCAAACTCAAACCAAATGACATATAAAACAGGATGTCTTGTAGGTGGAAAAACAATTACAGGAGTAACATTTTTGGCAAAAACATATTTTTCGTCGAAAGGCCTATCAAAAAACAAATAGAATTCGTGTTCTGGGTGATTTTGGCAAATTCGTTTGGTGATTTCCAACGTGTATTGTCCAAAACCTTCTAACTTTTCAGAAAGCAAATTCCGAGTATTAATACCTATTCTCAAAATTAAAATTGATGGATGTAATTAAATTTCTTCTCGATTCCTACGGTTGTTTCAGGACCATGTCCACAAAAAATAACTGTATGATCAGGCAATTTGAACATTATATCAAAAATTGATTTTTTTAGGATTTCAATATTTCCTCCGGGTAAATCCACTCGCCCAAAACTTCCTTTGAACAAAACATCTCCATTGACAATAAATCCGGCTTTTTCAAAATAAAATACAACATGTCCGAGGGCATGTCCTGGGGTATGAAAAACTGTAATCTCCATGGACCCAAAAGTTAATTTTTGGTTATGAGTTAGAAATTTATCAGGCTCAGGTGAAGGTTTGTAACCGTCAAAGCCATAAAGATGTGCGTACGCTTCAACGGATTTTAAGGTGTTTAAATCATCTTGATGCAAGTAATAGTCGATATCAAAATTCTTTTTAATGAAGGCATTTCCTAAGACATGATCTATGTGCGCATGGGTATTTAGCAATGCACAAGGATTTAACTCATTTTCATGAATAAAATTAAGAAGTTCATTTTGTTCCTGCGTACTATAACAACCAGGGTCAATGATTAAACAATTTTTATTTTCATCCCAAACTAGATAACTGTTTTCCTGAAAAGCATTGAATTGGAAGGAATGAATTTGAAGTGACATAGAAAGCAAAATTAGCTGAAATATCGTTATTATCTTACTAAATTAACATGACCAGTTAACTGATATTTGTGATGAAGAAAGTCTCTGAAAGTTAGTTTCCAAGTATAGGTTCCATCTTGACAGATTTTTCCTTTGTATGTGCCGTCCCAACAATCATCTGTTGAATATAACGTACAGATTAATTCACCCCATCTATTGAAAATCAGACACTCCATTTCCATCAAATTTCCGCCATAAACTCTAAAAACATCATTCACATTGTTTCCATCCGGAACAAACGTATTTGGCACATAAACAGCAGCATCATAAGTAATAGTCACCATTTCCTTAGATTTACAACCATTTACATCTTCAAATTCAACGAAATAAGTAATGTTTTTATTTGGAACTGCAATTGGATTTGGGCAATTCACACAAGACAGATATTCCGAAGGACTCCAAGTTAAAGTTCCAGGAACATGAGTAACGGCGTTGAGTTGAATTTCGTCTCCATAAAATGCATTCACATCAGAAGTTAAATAAATACTTGGATAAGGATGCAAAACCACTTCCACAGAGGCGGTGTCTTTACAACCATAACTGTCCGTTCCAATTACCAAATAGTTAGTCGAAATGGAAGGTTTTACTTCAACAATGTTGTCATGAGCAGAAACAATTGTGTTACTTGGGTGCCATTCATAATACTCAGCTCCTGAAGCCCAAAGAAATGCAGATTCTTTTGGACAAATCGTTGTGTCATTTCCAGCAACAATACTCGCTGAAATTACATCCACAAGAACAGAATCAATCCTTGTTCCACAAGCATTTGTAACGCTACAATAATACCATTGGTCATCCAAAGGAAAAACGGTGACTTGCGGGCCAAAAGTTGAAACGATATTTAAATTTGGACTCCACGAATAGTTGTTACCCCCTGAGGCAATAATATTTAAAGTACTCCCTTGACACATTTTAAGTGTATCTACCAAAACTGGTAAAGGTTGATTTTGAAATACAGAAATTGTGACACTATCTGAATTCAAACATCCTTCCGGTGTGATTACATTGGCAATATAGGTAATTGTTGAATCAGGTGTAGAGGTTGTATTTGAACTATTTGCGTTGCTTAAATATGTGGTTGGTTGCCATGTAACTGTTCCATTTGTATTGGCGACGATATTTACACTTTCTCCTATACAAATACTTGTGTCCGGTGAAACAGAAAAATCATTACCATAAACCTCAAGTGTTACCTGAGTTGTTGTTGAGCCACAACTGTCAGAAATTGTTACTGAGAATGTGGTTGTTGTATTAACTGTAGCGATGGGATTTGCTATGTTTGGATTATCAAGCAAATTCGCAGGAGACCAACTATAAACGGAGCCACCATAAGCATCAAATTGATATGTTTCACCTGGGCAGATAGGACTCGATGGTACAGTTACATTTCCTTGAAAATCTCCAATATTTACTGTAACTGTTACCGAGTCAGAGCTGTAACAACCACTTGTATCTGAAACAATTAGTTGAACATCATAAATTCCAGGTGTAGTGTATTGATAAACAGGTTCAAATACAATTGAAGTATTTCCATCACCAAAGTCCCAGTAATAAGAGTTACCGTTTGTACTGTTATTCTGAAAATAAACGGATTGTGGTATGCAAATTAAAGGAACTGGTTGAGCGGCGGCGGCTTCAATTGCGCTCAATTCGAATTTGAAAGTTGCCATGTTGCAATTGGAACTGTTGTTCGTTGGTGACCAACTTCCCGGTGTACTAGTAAAGCCGTTATCATTTCCCCCACAGGCGCCACAAACAGCATGGTAAATTCTTCCTGATTTATCAAAGCGACTTGTTCCTCCATCTACGTGGTTATAGCTACTATTTGTGCCTCCCATAAATGTTGCATATTTTAGTGCGGATGCATCTTGGTCCAAAACAGCAATATAAAAGTTGTTTCCGTTTGTCGTTAATTGATAACCATCTGGTGTACATTGAAATCCGAAACTTGTTGAGTAAAGTGCTTGACCGTTTTGATTTAAAACACCGCCCCATCCCGCCAAATAAATATCAAAACAATCCGAGACAAGAAATGCAGTCGGTGATAACTCTACATGACCATGAGCACCACCTATCATCGTTGTCCAATTAATATTAATTAAATCTGTTGTGTATTTTCTTATAAATTGACCAGAATTAGCTGTTCCATAACATCCTGCAGTTATAGGCCAATCAGACTCTGTTTGCCCGTAAACATAAACTGCATTATTAATGTCCGTTCGAACAAAATAGGTCTGGTCATATTCACTTAGTCCCATGAACGTCCCTGATTGCAAAGCTCCCGAAGAAGCGTTAAGTCGAATAACATATCCATCTGCGAGTCCACCATTAAATGATAAATCATTCCCTGAATTAATCGGTAAAGTCATTGATGTTGTTCCTCCGGCAACATAAACGGAACCATTTGTCCCAACGGTTATTGAATTGCCAGATTCATTCCCACTTCCTCCAAAATAAGTACACCAATTCAATGCACTTAGATTACTATTTAACTTGAAAATCACAGCATCTTGAATTCCACCCAAACCTGCTTGAGATGGATTAAGCGTTGGAAAATCATTGGATTCAGTAGTACTTGAAATATAAACGTTTTGATTTGCATCTAATGTTATTTCTCCTCGGAATTGGTCACCATAGTTGAAATGAAGGGTATTTCTATTCAAGCCATCTGTTCCAGTACCTCCAATAAAAGTAGAACTAAGTAATGTATTACCACCCGGACTAAGTCTTGCTAAATAAATATCCGCACCGTTAAAATTCAGGTTGTTTTCCGTTATGTTTGGTCCTCCATTGAATGAATTGTCATAAGGTGATCCTGCCATTGGGAAATTGACGGAAGATGTTGCTCCATAAATATAAAGTTCACCATTTGAGGAACTGACAATACTATGAGGTGTCTCGTTTCCACTTCCGCCGAGATAGGTAGAATACATTAATTGTGAGCCATTTGCATTGTATTTTGTGATACCAACATCCATTGGAAAAGAACCTGTCCCATTGTTATAAGAAGCATCATATGCTCCAACAGATAATGGATAACCCGTTCCAAAAACAATTCCACCACCAAAAAGATTTCCATTTGGATCAGGTGTTGCAGTAAAACCCCAATTATCCGCTGTGGAACCGGTGAAAGTTGAAAAAGTCAAACTTGGATCGATAAACAATTTTTCTGCTTTGTTGTAGCCTTTCGGAAATGTAAAGGAAATAACGTTTTTATTTTTTGTGAATGCTATAGAAACATTCGTTCTATTACCATCAAGGTCGATATTCCAAGCCTTCGGAGCTGATTGAAGAATTTCTCCAAAGCGATGTTTGATATGTAAAATACCTTTTTCGTCTAAAATAATTTTATCGGCCCCTTTTAACTCAAATGAAATTAAATCTGGATTCGAATTTGGGGCAACTTCAAAATTATATGATAACTGACCATTTTCGCCTTTATAAATCAAATCAATACCAACATAATAATCATGCATTTTAACTTCTGCATAATCTCTTAAAAAGGACTTCCAATTATCTGGGTTGTTCCCTAAAATGAAGTTTTTGTAGCTAGAAGATGAGTCGCCTACAGAAACTCTTTTTTTCCAACGAGAACCAATAAATGATTGTTTGACTGCATGATATTTAATTCCTTCAGCTTTGTGTTTTTCTCCTCCATGATTGTGAGACATTGCATCCGTGAAATAAAACATCATCCCTTCCTCTTCTAAGTACAACTTTCCTTGACTTAAGTCAACATTGTACAAAATTCTTTCATCCCACTGTCCCCTGTTTGGAGTCATCCAAATGGGTTGTGAATAAGCGAGATGCCAATGCAAAAAAATCAGTATTGTTAGAAGCCTTTTCAATGTATAACGAAAATACAATTTTTACAGTTAGAATTATATTGACAAATACTCAGAAATTGTTAAAAGGTTGCTTTCAATTGCCTCTATCTTGCAATGTTTGATTGTTTTTAGTTAATTTGTCTTGCTTAAAACTCAAACTATGAAAATCCCCATACTCTTTAATGTTTTTATGTTTTGCTCCTTGTCCCTGTTTTCTCAAAATTATTCGAGGGTAAAAGTTAATGCAAGTAATGAAGATATTTGTCGTTTAGGACAACTTGGTGTTACAGTTGATCATGGTATTCGAAAAGATGGTCTCTATT
>CANGLG010000136.1 GCA_947454395.1 Flavobacteriales bacterium | reverse complement strand
GTTTCACGGTTTGACGGTTGATTGTATTGATAAACACAGACCAAACTCTCCGGAACGAAGAAATGCATACATGGCTGACATCACTTTTGGAACAAACAACGAATTTGGTTTTGATTACTTACGTGATAACATGGCCGGACATGTAGATGATTTGGTACAACGCAAGCACCATTTTGCGATTGTCGATGAGGTCGATTCAGTTCTGATCGATGATGCAAGAACCCCTTTGATTATCTCTGGACCTACGCCTAAAGGTGATGAACATGAATTTCATGAGTTAAAACCACGAATCGAACGCGTAGTTAATGCCCAAAAACAATACGTTCAACAATGTTTGAATGACGCTAAAAAAATGCTGAATGCGGCCATTAATAATCCACCAGAAGATAAAAACGAGGCTAAAACTTTATTAGAAGAGGGTGGAATTGCACTTTTAAGAGCACATCGTGGTTTGCCAAAAAACAGAGCCTTAATAAAATTCCTATCTGAACCGGGAATGAAAGTTCATTTGCAAAAAACTGAGAATTTCTACATGCAAGAACAAGGTAAACACATGAAGAAAATTGATGTGGAATTGTTCTTTATTATAGATGAAAAAAACAACACAATAGAATTAACTGATAAAGGAATTGATCTTGTTTCTGGAAACGATGACCGTGGATTCTACATTATGCCGGATATCGGAGCAGAAATTGCAAGATTGCAAAAAGAAAACTTAGAAAAAGACACATTCCTAGAAAGAAAGGATTTATTAGTTCGAGAATATTCAATTAAATCTGAACGAATTCACTCCATCAACCAATTATTAAAAGCATATACACTTTTTGAAAAAGAGGTTGAATATGTAATCATGGATGGAAAAGTTAAAATCGTGGATGAATCAACCGGTCGTATTTTAGATGGTAGACGTTATTCAGATGGGTTACATCAAGCAATTGAGGCAAAAGAAAACGTTGAAGTTGAGGCAGCCACGCAAACATACGCTACCGTAACTTTACAGAATTACTTTCGAATGTATCACAAGTTAGCTGGTATGACGGGAACAGCTGAAACTGAAGCGAACGAGTTTTGGGACATCTACAAATTGGATGTGGTGGTTGTTCCTACGAATAAATCGGTTGTTAGAAAAGATTTAGATGACTTCGTTTATAAAACAGCGAGAGAAAAATACAATGCTGTCATTTTAGAGGTTGAAGAATTAGTTGCTGCTGGAAGACCTGTTTTAGTTGGAACAACGACTGTAGAAATTTCTGAATTATTGAGCCGAATGCTTCAAATGAAGAAAATTCCGCATCAAGTTTTGAACGCGAAATACCACCAAAAAGAAGCGGAAATTGTTGCAAATGCAGGTTTAGCAGGCGCTGTAACAATCGCTACGAACATGGCAGGACGTGGAACGGATATAAAACTAGGGCCAAATGTGAAAGAAGCAGGTGGTTTAGCAATTATCGGAACCGAAAGACATGACTCACGTCGTGTGGACCGACAGTTAAGAGGTCGTTCCGGACGTCAGGGAGATCCTGGTTCTTCTCGCTTTTTTGTTTCATTGGAAGATGACTTAATGCGAAAGTTTGGTTCAGAACGTATCGCCAAATTAATGGACCGAATGGGTTTGAAAGAAGGCGAAGTAATTACTGCCGGAATGGTTTCAAAATCCATCGAACGTGCGCAGAAAAAAGTAGAAGAAAACAACTTTGGAATGCGTAAACGTCTTTTGGAATACGATGATGTAATGAACTCACAACGTCGTGCAATTTACAAAAAACGAAGAAATGCGTTATTTGGCGATCGCTTGGATATTGATGTAGATAATATGTTTTTTGAACTTTGCGAAACAACAGTTCAAAAATATGCCAACGGTGATTTTAACGAATTTGAAATCGAACTTATACGTTTAATTGGAATTGAATCCCCAGTGGATGAAACTGAATATAGATCAATAAATCGCCAAGATTTAACAAACAAAATTTACCATGCCATGCGCGATCAGTATGAGCGTAAATGCGAGAAAATTTCTTCAAAAGGAATGCCTCAAATCAAGCATGTTTTTGAAACGATGTCACATCAATATAAAAATATTGTTTTCCCTCTGACAGATGGACGCAGAGAAATGCAATTGACCGTTAATTTGGAAGAAGCTTACCAATCTGAAGGTAAAATTATTTCTAAATCGTTCGAGAAAAATGTCATTTTAGCGAAAATTGACGATGAATGGAAAGAACATTTGAGAGAGATGGACGATTTGAGATCTGCTGTAAACAATGCTACTTATGAGCAAAAAGATCCTTTGGTAATTTACAAATTGGAATCTTACGAACTTTTTAAATCCATGTTGAATCGTTTGAACGAGGAAGCTGTAGAATTATTGATGAAATTAGACATCCCTTTTGAACAAGAGATTCAAAGTACAAATAAGGATGACCGTCAAAATAACTACGAACGTTCTCAGACAAATACTTCGAACACATCTTCTACTGCGCCTCCTCGCTTTGAAGGCAGACAAGGTTATCAAGAAGCTATAGAGAATTCTTTTCCGCAAGAAGAAAAAAAACAACCAGTAATTGCAGATCCAAAAATTGGACGTAATGATGCTTGTCCTTGTGGAAGTGGAAAGAAATACAAGCAATGTCACGGTAAATAATAATTCATGACTGAAATTTCGACTGTTGCTTTTGTTGGTTCAGGAAAAGTAGCATCTGTCCTTTCAGATTTATTTTTTAGGAATAATATTGTTATATCGGGGATTTCGAGCAGAAATACTGTTAAAGGAAATCTACTTGCCACTAGTTTAAATTGTGGTTTTTTCGATGATTTAAGTGAATTAAAAGCTGATTTAATAATTATCGCTGTAACGGACGATTCAGTAAAATCCATTACAGATAAATTCGATTCAAATCAGAGGATTGCTTACACTGCTGGTTCCATAGATTTAGAAGAAATAAATCACCCCAATTGCAGTGTGTTTTATCCGCTTCAAACTTTTACAGATGGCAGGAAATTGCAAATTAATGACATTCCGATTTTTTTGGAATCTAAAAATTCAGGCGATCTTGAACTATTGGAAAGATTTTGTATAAATCTAAATTTCAATATTGAGTTCTTTAATTCAGCCCAGCGAAAACAATATCATTTGGCTGCAGTTTTTCTAAATAATTTTACCAATCACCTTGTTTATCTCGCAATGGATGAGATTGAAAAAAATAATTTGAAATGGTCGAATTTAGTGCCTTTACTTGAGGAAACTTGTTTTAAATTAATGAATCAAGATTTGTTTTTAGCTCAGACTGGACCTGCTCGGAGAAATGACCAAAGCGTAACTGAGGAACAGAAAAAAATGCTTTCAAGTTACAAATTGGAAATATATGAATCCATCACAAAAAGTATCATAGAAACCTATAAAAATGATTAGTTATAAGCAAAAATTGAATCACATTAGCACGTTCATTTTTGATGTGGATGGTGTTTTTACGGATGGAAAAGTTTATCTTCTAAAAGATGACAATTTCAGAGCCTTCAATTCCAAAGATGGATATGCATTGCAATATGCATCAAAAATGGGTTATAAAATTTTTATCATTACTGGAGGTCACTCTGAGGAAGTGATGGAGCGATTACTAGGTTTAGGTGTTACTGAAGTTCATTTGAGAACTCATAATAAACTCAACTGCTACAATGATATTTTAGAACGATTTAACATACAAGATTCAGAAGTTTTATACATGGGTGATGATATTCCAGATATTCCTGTTCTAAAACGCGTTGGTTTATCTTCTTGTCCTCAAGATGCTGTTTCAGACATAAAATCTATTGTTGATTATCAATCACCCTATAATGGTGGTCAAACTTGTGTGCGAGATGTGATTGAACAAACAATGCGTGTACAAGGAAAATGGTTGAGTGACTTGGCATTTGAATGGTGACGACACCAAAATAATGTATCATAAATAAGAAGACCCGCAACATGAGACCAGAAGAAATTACCAAAACTCCAAATCAAAGACGCGGGTCTAAACTTAAATAAAATCTATGATTTCTTTTTCTTTGTGAAATCGAAATTATAAACAGTAGAAATTAAAAGCGTATTATTACGTTCCATTTTTAATCCATCTGATTTCACAACAAATTGATTTAAATAACCTACTTGAAGGTTGAAATCTTTATTGAAACGCCATCCAAATGCAACGTTGAAACGATTTTGATCTAGAATGTTTTTACCAATTCCTTTTCCAAAACCAATAAACGGTTCATCATTGACATTTAAAAACAATGTGTTATCAGACATTTCTTTTCTTGTTAACGGAACTAAAACCATCGCTCTGTAACGAATCCGTTGTCTGAAAAGGTTATCTGACTTAGTATAGTTACCGTCATTTCCTTTCACCCAATTCTCAAGAAAACGTTGCTCCATACGATACCTGTGTTGTACCTCAATACGTCCAAATTTAGTTTTCATATTTACTTGTTCCCAAATTCGATTTTCATTAAACTGATGACTAATAGGTTGGTCACCATAAGGAAAAGTAATGATCCAACCATAACCGGCCGTTGCACTCAGCGTAGGATTCACATAATAATCAATTCCCAAACGCAACAAAGACTGCTGCCAGTTTGTAAAACCATCCTCTCTTCGCCATTGATATTCAGTATGAATTCCCCATTTATTTGTAATCTTATGATTTCCTAAATATGTAGCCCAACCATGGTTCTGATTACTTATGGTTTTTTGTGAAAAGCTTGTTGCGACAATGCAAATCGTAAATAGCGATAAAAAGAACTTCTTCATATTACTTTTTTTTACGTTTTGCTGCTAAATGGTGTTTGGATCCATGCAAATTATCAAATTCATGTAACCCAATCACATTCAAGTAACCACCTTCCGCTTTGAAATCTGCTTCCAAATGATGAATTGATTCAATGGCTGAATGATCCAAGAACATGCAATGAGACACATCTAGATTTAAAGTTTCTTTCTGATCAAATTTTGAAATCACTTTTTGAAGTCCAAGGTAATTACTGAAAACAATTGCACCTTTTACCTTAACAACATCACCATTCACTTCCAAATTCGATTTAAAAAGACTTCCAAAAGCAACACCGCGAAGGAGATGCAAAATAAGTTTAATCAATATTCCTGCCCCAATACCAATAAGCAAATCTGTAGCCAAGGTTACTACGATCGTTGTTATAAATACAACCAACTGATCAGGACCAATTTTGTACATGTGACCAAATTCTTTTGGATGAGCTAGTTTCCAACCAACACCAATTAACATTGCTGCCAATGCAGATTTTGGAATTAGATCACTGAATTTTACAGCCAACAATAAGAAAATTAAAATGAAAACTCCATGGAAAAAATTGGCCCATCTTGTTTTACCTCCATTATTTACGTTTGCGGATGAACGTGCCACTTCTGAAATCATTGGTAATCCACCCAAAACACCAGCAACAATATTTCCAATTCCAACAGCTATCAAATCTTTATTGGTATTTGATTTTCTTTTGAATGGATCTAGCATATCTATTGCCTTTACAGTTAATAGCGCTTCCAAACTTCCTACCAATGCAAACATAATGACGAATTTTACGAATAAACCGATATGAGAAAGCCCAGCAAAAGAAACATTCACTCCTATTATATCAATTAATCCTTCTTTAAAATCCAAAAGTGGCTTATATCCCTTTTTAATAAGTACACCAGCTTCTTTTATGTCTGCTTCATTATGAATTCCTAAATACATTGCTAAAGGAATTGCAACTACAAGAACAACTAATGCTGATGGGATTTTTTTAAGCGCCTTTAGAGGAATCATCGGCCATCCAAAAACGATGGCTAAACTCACAAGACCAACAATTACAACCTCTCTGTGAAGGAAAAAATTGGCAAATGTGTTTTTCAACTCCATGATTAACTCCATTGGTTCAACCATAGGTTTATTTTCAGGAGTCATCGGATTAAATCCTATTAAAATATGTAGTTGTTTACTAATAATGATAATTCCAATAGCTGCAAGCATTCCGTGCACTGCAGAAAGTGGGAAAAAGTCACTTAATCGTCCAAGTTTCAATACTCCAAACAATACTTGTAGCACACCTGCGACAACAACTGCGCCTAATGCAAGGTGCCATCCAAAAATGGTTGCTTCTTCAGGACTGGCAGTTGCAGGAGCAAATTTTGAAAAGGCTGCCACCGATCCAGCAACAATCACAATTAATCCGGCGGCGGGTCCTTTGATAGTTAGTGCTGAGCCAGCAAAAAAACTAACTAC
>CANGLG010000135.1 GCA_947454395.1 Flavobacteriales bacterium | reverse complement strand
GATTGAAAGTGGGAAAAATGCAGAGTTCAAAGTATTGCGTTTAAAAGATGTAACTCCACTAAACGATTTGGTTTTAGACAAAATGAAAAACTTTGCATATAGTCAATTTGGTAAAAATTATGACATCTACTTCGCTTGGAATGACAAAGAATGGTATTGTTCTGAATTAGTTTGGAAAACATACAAGCGCATTGCCAATATTGAACTTTGTAAACCAAAAGCACTGAAAGAATTCAACATTGATGCACCAATTGTTCGAAGAACGATGACCAAGAGATATGGAAATGAAATTCCTTATGATGAAAATATGGTTTCTCCAGGGCAACTTTTTGAATCCAATTTATTGATTGAAGTTAAGTAAATACTATATTTGTTTAACATGAAACTTAATTATCAATTCAAACACTTTAAGGAATTATCCACTTCTGAATTTCACGATTTAGTTGCTGTTCGACTTAAAACATTTGTTGTAGAACAAAATTGCAGTTACCTTGATTTGGATGGCAAGGATAAAAAATGTTACCATGCTATTTGTCGAGACGGACAAGGAAACATTGTGGCAACTGCGCGAATAATACCTGCAGGTCTATCCTACAAAGAGGTTTCCATTGGACGTGTCGTAATCGATGAAGCATTTCGAGGAGAAGGTCTTGGTCACGATCTAATGAATGAATGCTCTAATTTTATAAAAGAAGAATTTGGCAATGTTCCAATTCGTATTTCTGCACAAAAACACTTGGAACGTTTTTATAACGGGCATTTATATTTCTCAACCGGCAAAGAATACCTAGAAGATGGAATTCCCCATGTCGAAATGCTTTTTACACCCATACTTTAACAAATGAAAAAAAATACAGCAATCCTCTTTGGATTATTATTTTTAACTGCTTGCGCTACTAAAAAACAGAAATCAAGCGAACAAGTGTATTCAACAATAAATACAGAATACATAGAAAAAAGCATAAAACCACAAGATGATTTCTTTCAGTTTGCAAACGGATATTGGGTAAAAAACACTGAAATTCCTAGTACTGAATCACGTTGGGGTAGTTTTAATGAATTGGATTTATCCAACAAAAAAAAGCTTATTGAAATTTTAGAATTTGCAAAAAATAATCCTGGACAAAAAGGTTCTCAAAATCAAATCTTGGGTGATTATTACGCTTCTTATCTTAATATGGATGCCCGAAATAACCTAGGAACAAAAGGTATTGAAGCAGAGCTAAAACGCATTGAAGAGATGAATCGCAAGGATTTCTTAGTCGAAGTTATTTCCGAACATCACAAAAATGGGATCAGGTCGGCTTTTGGTTTCAGCGTCAGACAGGATATGAAAAATGTTAATCGTCATATTGCTTATTTGAGTCAAGGTGGTCTTGGTCTACCAAATAAAGATTATTACATTGATGAAAAGAAAAAAGATATTTTGGATGCCTATGAACAACACATTTCTAAAAGCTTTCAACTACTTGGAAAATCTGAGAATCAATCAAACGAAATCGCACAGCATGTGTTGATTTTTGAAAAAAAACTTGCCAATGTAATGCTTTCAAAAGCCGAAATGAGAGTTCCGGAGAAAACGTATAATAAGAAGAGTTTTAAAGAAGTAATTTCCATGATGGGAACATTTGATTTTCGCTACTATGTGAACGAAGTTGGTTGTAATACTCCGGATTCAATTGTTGTTGATAACCCTGATTTTATTAAAATAATGGCAGACATGGTTGAAACAACAGACTTACACACATGGAAATATTATTTATCATGGAAAGTAGTGAATAACTATGCTAAACATTTGGATCAAAAATTCGTGGATTTAAATTTCGATTTTTATGGTAAAAAATTGAGTGGTAAAAAGACTATGAAACCAATGAACGAAAGTGCAATAGATGAAATCACAGGCATGGAATTTTCAGAATTATTGGGTAAAGCATTCGTAGAAAAATATTTTTCAAAAGCAGCTCAAGACCGAGTGAATGTTATGGTGGACAATTTATTATTTGTGTTCCGTGAGCGAATTCAAAATATAGACTGGATGAGTGCTGACACGAAAAAAGAAGCTTTGAATAAACTCAATTCTATTGGTCGCAAACTTGGGTTTCCGAACAAATGGGAAGATTTTTCATCCTTGAATTTTTCTGCAAGCAATTATTTGGATAATATTAAAGAAGTTGATCGTTATTCCATTCGAAAAAACTTTGAAGAATTAGCAAAACCAGTAGACAAAGAACAATGGGGTATGCCAGCGCACATGGTAAATGCTTACTACCATCCATTAATGAATGAGATAGCTTTTCCTGCTGGAATCATGCAACCGCCATTCTTTGATGAAAAGGCCGAAGACGCTGTGAATTATGGTCGTATTGGAATGGTTATCGGACATGAATTCACGCATGGATTTGACGACTCAGGTTCCAAATTTGCTGCCGATGGAACATTCAAAAATTGGTGGACGGAAGAAGACAGAAAACTGTTTGAGGAAAAAACAAAAACGTTAGGAGAAACGTACTCAGCATTTTGCCCTTTGGAAGGAAATTGCGTAAATCCAGATTTAACAATGGGTGAAAACATTGCTGACTTAGGAGGATTGACAATGGCATATTATGCTTATATCAGAACAAATGAATTCAAGAAAAATGAAATTCGAGAAGGATTCACTCCAGCACAACGGTTCTTTATAGCTTACGCGCAACTTTGGAAAATCAAATATACGGACGAAGAAATGAAAAATCGCATTGCAAACGACCCTCACTCACCTGGTATGTATCGCGTTAATGGTCCTCTTAAAAATTGCCCTGAGTTTTTTGAAGCATTTAAAGTGGAACCAAACAAACCCATGCGCAATGGGGAAAAGAAAATTGCGAAGATTTGGTGATTTTTCGTCAAAAGAATTAACCTATTTTCTAAATGAAAAGAAGCAATTTAATAATTGTTTTGATTGTCATTTTAGCTTCATTAACATTTTGGTTTTACGGATATAAAGCACAAAATGAAGAAAAAAAAATCATTCTTGAAAAAGGTGTTTTCACTATCGGTATTATTAAAAAGGTAACATCTTCACAAGGCGGAATGAAACACTTTTATTCAGATTATTTCGTTAGCGATATAAAATACGAGCTAAAATATAATACGGTATCTCAAAAATTTTATAATCTTCACAATGCAGGTGACACAATTATTATAAAGTATTTTCCCAATCAACCAGAAATAAGTACGATAATAGATGATGAGGCTTACAAAACATGCTATGGAATTCCACCTAAAAATGGTTGGAGAAAAATACCGATTTATTATTTTAAAGCATAAAAAAAGGCCGAGAATTTATTCTCGACCTTTTATAATTATTTTAATTGCTAATTGAAATTATTCTGCTGCAGGAGTTGAAAGACCTCCTAAGATAACTTCTTGCATACAATCAGTAGCTTGCTTTTCACAACCTTTTTCGTCTTTATTAGCAGCATCAAAGTTATCATAATTATCTTCGATTTTCTCTAAATAACAATCGATAAAAACTTGTTTTTTATCACCCAACATATCTAAAGAACCACTGACTTTTTTCATTTCATCATTTGCTTTCTTTTTGTCTTCATCAGACCAAGCTCCTTTTTTACTGCTGTTGCAAGACACAACCAATGCTGCCGATGCAACAAACAAAATTAATTTTTTCATACTTTTAAGTTTAGTTTCAAATATATATAATAATTTGAAATGTTTGTATTATTTTATGTTTCCAATTAAATCAGTAAAACTTACCTGAGTCTGAATTCCAGAAATCATGTCTTTTAGTATAACGGTTTGAGAAGCTAACTCATTCTCACCAAGTAAAATTGTGTATTTCACTCCACGATCATTGGCATATTTCATCTGCTTTTGAAGTTTCGCTGTACTTGGGTAAATTTCACAATCTATTCCAGATTTTCTCAATTCAGCTGCTAGCTCCAAACACTTCGTCACTTCTTTCTCGCCGAAATTGACAAATAAAACAGAAAGTCCACCAGTAACATCAGCTGGAAATAAATTCAATTCATTCAAGACATCATAAATTCTATCTGCACCAAAGGAGATTCCTACGCCAGAAAGGCCTTTTAATCCAAATAAACCTGTCAAATCATCGTAACGACCTCCACCACAAATACTCCCCATTTTGACATCGTGTGCTTTGACTTCAAAAATTGCACCTGTATAATAATTTAGTCCACGAGCTAGCGTAACATCAAATTCCAATTCCCCTCGTTCAAGTCCTAAATTATGGATTGCATTTAATACAAATTCCAATTCTTCGATCCCTTTCATTCCAATCTCTGATTCCTTTAAAAGGATCTTCATTAATTGGATTCGTTCTGCATTTGTTCCTTGAAGCTGAAAAAGCGGTTTTATTTTTTCAATTGCAATTTCGGAAATGGATTTATTTCTAAGCTCATTAATAACACCTTCCTCCCCTATTTTATCCAATTTATCGATGGCAACAGTAATATCAACGATTCGATCGGATTCTCCACTCATTTCTGCAATTCCTGAAAGGATTTTTCGATTGTTTATTTTAATAGTAAAACCTGGGAGATTTAACTTCGTCAAAACAGCATCAAAAATCTGAACTAATTCTATTTCATACAAAAGAGAATCACTTCCAACAACATCTGCATCACACTGATAAAATTCTTGATAACGTCCGTGTTGTGGTCGATCTGCACGCCAAACCGGTTGAATTTGGTATCTTTTAAAAGGAAAAGATAGTTCGTTCTGATGCTGAACAACAAAGCGTGCGAAAGGCACTGTTAAGTCATATCTTAGCGCCTTTTCAGCCAATGAATTTGCAAAACGAGGTAAATTTTCTTCTTGTAACGCTTGAACATCCGCCTTTTTCATTTTTTCGCCTGAGTTCAAAATACGAAAAATCAAACGATCGCCTTCTTCTCCATATTTTCCAAGCAAGGTTCCTGACAATTCAAAACTCGGAGTTTCAATAGGCGCAAATCCATAAAGTTTGAAAACACTTTTTATTTTATCAAAAATATAATTTCGTTTAAAAACATCTGATGGAAGAAAATCTCGTGTTCCTTTCGGTATAGCAGGTTTTTGTGACATATTTTAATTTATTTCTACTTTAAAGAATTAATTAATCAAACTTCAAAAAGATCTTAGTTCTAAAAAGCTTTACAAAATTAAAAATAAGGATGAATGTGGCTTATGTAACTTCAGAAATAATGTCGTTTCATTCAATTCCTTAAATTTACACTGTGAACGAATTAACTGCAAAAAAACAATTACTAGACTATATCAATGAACGGGTTTTTCTCTCTGAAGAAGAACAAGAATTGGTTGCAAGTGCTTTTAAGCTGAAACCATTTAAAAAGAAGGAGTTTTTTTTAGAACAGGGAAAACCGAATAAATTGGAGGGATTCGTTGTTTCCGGAACATTCAGGGTTTTTCACATTGACAATAAACTTACGGAACACGTATTGTATTTTGGGTTCAAAGATTGGTGGGTTGGTGACAGTGCTTCGTTCAATAGTGACATACCTTCATTTTTAACCATTCAAGCGATGGAAGAAAGTTGGTTGCTATACATTACTTGGGAGGATAAAGAACAACTATATGAAACTGTTCCAAAACTTGAGCGGTTGTTTCGAATAATCACAATGAGAACACTCACTGTACTTCAAAAACGATTTTTCTTAACAGTCGGCGCGAGTGCTGAAGATCGTTATCAAGAATTAATTCAGCGTCATCCTGGAATAGAGCAACTTGTTCCACAACATCAAATCGCTTCTTACTTAGGCATTTTACCAGAATCTTTAAGCAGAATGAAGAAACTTCTTCTAACAAAAACGAAAAATAAATTTTAACCTTGCAAGCAATTTTGGTTTCTAACAACTTACATGAGTTATGAACAAGGCGTTAAAAATCAAAAAACTCTAATAAAAAATAGCTTAAATTAGCCCTCATAAATTCAAAAATATTATGACAAGATTTAAAAGTACACTTTTAGCCATTGCATTTTTCGCTGGCTTTTTCGTTCGCGCTGACGAAGGAATGTGGTTTTTGATGTTCATTGAACGTTTAAATCACAGAGATATGGAGAAAATGGGGCTTCAGTTAACAACTGAAGAAATTTACAGCATTAACCATTCAAGTTTGAAAGATGCTGTTGTGCAATTCAATGGAGGTTGTACAGCAGAATTAATTTCTGGAGAAGGATTGATTCTTACAAATCACCACTGTGGTTATGATGCAATCGCTGAATTGTCAACTCCAGATCATGATTACCTATCAAATGGTTTTTGGGCCGCTTCAAAGAAAGATGAAAT
>CANGLG010000134.1 GCA_947454395.1 Flavobacteriales bacterium | reverse complement strand
TTGACCATGTAAAAATGACCTCATCAAAATCATTACAGCCAATATATTAAATGTAAAAAAATCAATTTTATTCAACAAATTGATACGTCTAACTTTTGATTGCGTTTTCATTTCATTAAGTATTAAGGGTGAATTAATTTTTTGTTGGAGTAATGTCTCGGTTTTCCAAAACGGCTGGATCATAAACAACTGGGTAACGACCATCAAATTCAGTCACATCGTAGAAATATCGATATCTATTTTCAATATAGTAGAACCAGATATCCCAGCCATTTCTTGTTCTTAGGCAATTAATTACATAAACAAATTCAGTGTTCAGCGGATTCACATAATAACTAGCGAAATAGAGACTTTTCCCTCCATAGAATTCGAGTTTTTTTGGTGATATTCCATTTAATTTTATTTTTTCGATTATCAAGCGCTTGGCATCCACTTCTCTTTTGACGTGAGTATAAAAATTTCCTTTTCCAAACTCATTTAAATTACCCATTTGAACGTATTGGGCGCTTAAGTTTTTAGAAAAAATGAAAAGTAAAATAAACGATATTAGCGTTTTCATATAAAAGAGTATTAGTTACGTTTTCGCATTTTCACGGTGTGCGACTTCACCTATTTTTCCTTAAGAAGAAAAGACTTTATAAAAAATAACGTGACTTAGTACTCTTGTTTCATGAATGTATTTTAAGGAGTTTAAAAGGAGGTTTATTGAAAAACGAAAGGATGTAATTTGGTTACAGGGAAAGAATAATGTTTGTAAATTTTGGCTCTTAAGGAAATTGTTCAAAAATCTTGAAAAGTTGAATTTTAAAAGCTTTCTTTTTGCCGTAACTTCGTTCCATTGAATCTCACTTTCCAATGAAACAATACCACGATTTACTTGAACATATCTTAGAAAACGGCGTTACAAAAGAAGATCGCACCGGAACGGGAACGATTTCCGTTTTTGGTTATCAAATGCGATTTGATTTAAACGAAGGTTTTCCATGTCTGACAACGAAAAAGCTTCATTTACGCTCGATTATTCATGAATTGTTGTGGTTTTTAAAAGGCGAAACGAACATTCAATACCTGAAAGAAAATAACGTTTCTATCTGGGATGAATGGGCAGATGAAAATGGGAATTTAGGTCCGGTTTACGGCTACCAATGGAGAAGTTGGCCAACGGCTGATGGTCGCCACATCGATCAAATTATGCAAGTGATTGACCAACTGAAAAACAATCCTGATTCACGCAGAATAATTGTTTCAGCTTGGAATGTCGGTGAGATTGAAAACATGAAATTACCTCCTTGTCACGCTTTTTTTCAGTTTTATGTGGCCAATGGAAAATTAAGTTGTCAATTGTATCAACGAAGTGCGGATACATTTCTTGGTGTTCCTTTCAACATCGCTTCGTATGCACTTTTAACCATGATGATGGCTCATGTTTGTGGTTTACAACCAGGAGATTTCGTTCATACATTGGGTGACGCTCACCTGTATTCCAATCACTTGGATCAAGCGAGGTTGCAGTTGACGCGCGATTTCCGACCTTTACCACAAATGAAAATCAATCCGGAGGTAACTGATTTGTTTGATTTTAAATTCGAAGATTTTGAATTAATCAACTACGACCCGCATCCACACATTAAAGCAGCTGTAGCCGTTTAGTATGAAAGTTTCACTCATCGTCGCAATGGACGCAAAACGGGGAATTGGGAAAAACAATGACTTGATGTGGCATTTGCCCGCAGATATGAATTTTTTCAAGGAAACGACTAAAAATCAGATTGTTGTAATGGGGCGAAGAAATTATGATTCTATCCCGGAAAAATACCGTCCATTGCCCAATCGATTAAATGTCATTCTGACGAGAAACAAAGATTTCGAAGCTGAAAATTGCCTCGTTTTTAATTCTTTGAATGACTGTTTGCATCATTTTGAAAATGAACAAGAGCGAAAAGTGTTCATTATCGGTGGGGGTGAAATCTACAAAATGGCACTGGATTCGAAATACCTGGATGAATTGTATATCACTTATGTCGACGGCATTTTCGATGCGGATACTTTTTTTCCGGAATTTAATGAAAGTGAGTGGGACTCTGAAATAATTGGAGAGCAACTAGTTGATGAAAAACATCCAAATGCCTTCGTTATAAAGAAATTTACGGCTACAAGAAATTAATTCTTATTTGCTCTACCTGATCTGAGTTTAAAAGCGGACATTGCTAACCCAAAAATTAATCCAGCAAGCGAATTCTTTAATATTCCTATTTTCTGATACTTCAAATAATCGAATAACAATGTAATACTTGCAAAAGCGATTGCATAAACTAAGAACCACCAAATGAATTTTTTCGTTTTTTCCTCCATATTAATAAAATATTAAATACTTAATAACCCAAAAACTGCTGTCAAAGCCGCTGTTTCTGTCCTCAATCGATAATCACTCATGTGAACGGCTTGATATCCATTTTTTAAAGCAAAAGCTACTTCTGTTTTCGAAAAATCGCCTTCCGGACCAATTAGAAAAGGTGCATTATTTCTAATCTCAGTCAAATTAATTTTTTCTCCTTCATAACAGTGACCGATATAGCCATTTGGATTAGCTTCTACGAATTGATTAAACGAAATTAAGTCTTGAATTTCAGGTAAATAGTAACGTTTCGATTGCTTCATGGCAGAAACTGCAATTTTTTGCAGACGTTCTTTATTTATTGAATTTCGTTCGTTGTTTTCGCATTTCAAAAAAGTCAGCTTTGACAAGCCCAATTCCACCGCTTTTTCTAAAAACCATTCAACGCGATCCATGTTTTTTGTGGGTGCCATCGCTACATGAATGAAATTATCAGGTTTTGGATGTGAAATCACTTCACTTATTTCAAGCTTACAACGCTTCGGATGATCATCAATAATCTTTCCGATAAACTGATTTCCTTTTCCATCTATAATGTCCAAGACAGAACCTAAACCGTAGCGTAGAACGCGAATGCAGTGCTTTGACTCCTCTTCTGAAAGTAAAAATTCTTTTGAATCTGTAGAAATATTCGCTGCGAAAAACGTGGCCATCAATGCAATAATTTAAAAACCATTTCGCGCATTAATTCAGCTTCCGAAGCCGAAGTATTTCCCACTCCTTTTGCTTTTAAATCGTATTCATGTAAAATCTCAATATTGGCTGCTATTTTCCTTGGATCATAGTAATTACGAGCTTTTAACATTTCACCAGCAACATAAATGTGCAGGCCTAAAGCTTGTGCAATTGCTTCCCGTGACTTATTGGGCATAAAATGAATGCGCATGATGTTTGCAAACAACTTAAACAAATTTGAGACAACGCTTGTTAACTCGGCTGCTTTTGGGTTGTACTCAAAATACTGAATTATTTTGAACGCTTTGACTGCATCTTTCACAGAAACGGCATTGGTCAATTCATAAGCATTATAATCCTTTGAAATGCCAATATTCTCTTCAATGTGAACGTCGTTAATGGTCGCGCCTTCCTCAATTAAAATGGTCAGTTTTTCAATTTCATTGACAATTCTGCTTAAATCATTTCCAAGAAATTCCACAAGCAACATACTCGCTTTCGATGTAATTCCGTAACCCAATGTTTTTACATAGTTTTGAATCCATTCCGAAAGCTGATATTCTTTGACTTTTTCAGATTTAAAAACTAGACCGTTTTTTGCAGCTGATTTAAATCCTTTTTTACGAGCATCGAACGTTTTATATTTGTGACAAATCACGAAGACAGTGGTATCAGCCGGACTTTCCAAATACGGATCTAATTCATCTATTTTTTTGAAATCTTGTGCTTCTTTCAGCACTACCAGACGTCGTTCGCACATCATCGGATACGATTTCAATTCACTTATTAACGAAAGAAGTTCAACGTCTTTACCGTAAACGATGGTTTGATTAAAATCACGTTCGTGCTCTTCCAGAACGTTTTCCATTAAGGCATCACAAATCAAATCAATATAATAAGGTTCTTCCCCGTGTAACAGGTAAATTTTTTCAAATTTTCTTGACTTGATATTCTTTAAGATGAGTTTGTGATCCATTAGGATATCAAAATTACAAAACCATTATGATTTCTGAACTGATTTTACTCTCAAAAAGACTTGCCAAACGGAATAACCTGCAATTAAAATTAAAAAAGGTAAAATTAGCAAGGTGTATCTTTCTTCGATTCCCCGTTGCACAAAAGCTAGGTATCCAATGTATGCAAGTAGGGTTAAAGCAAAGGAAAGGAAAACGAAATTCTTTCTCAACATAATCAATGAAATTGGTAAGGTTAGAAAAACGAAAAAGTGAATGACCAAACAGATTACACGAAGCACTTCAATAAATATATTTCCCCGAAATGCCACTTGGAATTCATACAAGGACAAATTTGAATGAAAAGACATTGTCTTTAAAACGTGTATTGGAGTCAACAAATAATAATTGAATGGTTCTTGACGACGGTATTTTCTTGCCAAATTCATGAAGTTTTGACCTGCTATTTCTTCACTTTTCAAAGAATTTTCGGGCATTACCCTGTGATTGTCGAAATACTTCTTTTGATCCAAAATGGCGATTCTGTATGACTTTAGTGTATTGATGAGTTCTTTTTTCCCAACAGAACGAATAACTTCATTTGGAATACGCTTGATAAATTGCTGAATTTGAATTTCACTTGTATCATGGGCAATTGTTTTATCCCAAAATGGAAGCATTGTCTCATGAAAATGTTCACCCGAGGATTCCCAACCTTTAAAAAATTCCCAAGCTTGTTGGTGCGGTAAGCGAAATACACCTGGAATTTCGTTTTGATAAATCGGATGTAGGTTTGTCCAATTTCCTAAAACATATTTATTTCGAAACTCCCAAATTCCAAAAAGAGATGTGGAAATCGTTAAAAACAGGAGTAACCTAATTAATAAAAGTAATGGCCTCTTTTCAGCGTAAAAATCTTTTACCAAAACGACCAAAATCGGAACAATGAAAATGCCAAGAAATGGTCGAACGATAAATAAAAAAGAGAACACGACTGAAGTAAGAAGGTAATTCCGAAATTTCAAACGGAGTTCATCTGCATAATAACCTTTCAGTAGAAAATAAAGACAAAAAATTAATAATGCGGGCGTGACACCTTCAGTCAATGTGTAATTTAAAAATCCGATTGAAAAGGGCAAAAAACCGTAAAGGGTTGAAATGAAAAATGCGATTTTTCGAGGGATGAAAAACAATTCAGCGATCAAAAACAAACTAGATACAGAAATTGCAAATAACAGGCTTTGAAATAAATACAAGAAAAAGAGTGCTTTGGAATCACCGAAAAGTATTGAACAACCGTAGTAAATGGCACCATAACCCGGAGAACGAATAATGCTTGTGTATTTCCCTAAACCGTCCTTATAAAACGAGCCAGTTTTCTTGAATGAATCATATGGTGCTAAATAACTGTCGTCATCATTGGTGATTACCGTTGCATTGTCCCTCAATTCAATTCCTGCCTTGCGTAGTTCATGTTTATTGAGTTCATTCCAAAAAATGGCTAACAAAAAGGAACCTAGAAAAAGAACAAATGATGCCGTTTTTTGCGTCATTCAATCCGATTATTTGGATGTTTTTCCCAAATCTGAATCAACTCTATCAATGTTTTCACTGCTTTCTGCATGTCTTGAATACTCACAAATTCGTGTTTTGAATGAATCGCCATTTCTCCTGTAAATAAATTCGGACAAGGCAATCCCATGAATGATAATCGTGAACCATCCGTACCTCCACGAATGATTGCTCTATTTGGCGTAATTCCAACTTGATTCATGGCTTGCACTGCGTAATCCGTCACAAATGGAACGTCTTTCAGAATCTCCTTCATGTTGCGGTATTGCTCTGTCACTTCAAAAGTATAGGTTGAACCCGGATATTTTTGAATAACCGCAGCTGTCAAATGCTCCAACTCTTTTTCGTATTCATCCAGCTTTGCTGTTTCATGGTCGCGAACAATGAATTGAACGGTTGCTTTTTCCAAACCTCCATCAATCGAAACCGGATGAACAAATCCCTCACGATGACTTGTAGTTTCAGGTGACCAACGATCTTTTGGAAGTGAATCAACCAATTCGGAAGCCAATTTAATGGCATTAATCATTTTATTTTTTGCATAGCCCGGATGCGCGCTGATTCCATTGAAAATAATTTTTACGGCATCCGCAGAAAATGTTTCGTCCTCAATGTCACCTAGTTGTCCGCCGTCCAGGGTATATCCAAAATCAGCATTTACTTTTGACATGTCCAATTTTTCCACTCCTCTTCCAACTTCTTCGTCTGGAGTAAATAAAATTCGAACTTTACC
>CANGLG010000133.1 GCA_947454395.1 Flavobacteriales bacterium | reverse complement strand
GATTTTGAAGAAGGGGCAGATATGCTAATGGTAAAACCGGCACTTTGTTATTTGGATGTCATTCAATTGTTACGAGATAATTTTAGTATACCGATTACAGCGTATAACGTAAGCGGTGAGTGCGCGATGGTTTATGCGGCCTCAAAAAATGGCTGGTTGGATTATGAACGTGCAGTCTACGAAATGCTCTTAAGTATGCGTAGGGCAGGAGCGGATGGGATTCTGACTTATTTCGCAAAAGATTTTGCTCAGTTTAATAAAAAATAAATTTAAGTATGAGTGTTTATCAAATTAATAATCAATGGATTACTATTGATGAATTTGAAAATATATTGGCATCAAACGTCAAAGTTGAACTTGGTGAAGATGCTAAAAATGCAATTCTGAAATGCAGAGCATATTTGGACGCGAAAATTCAAAATTCAAACAAATTAATCTATGGGATAAATACCGGTTTTGGTTCACTTTGTAATACTGCGATTTCAAATAATGATTTAGAGCAACTTCAACGAAATCTTGTTGTTTCGCATGCTTGTGGAATGGGGGAGGAAGTTCCTGCGGAAATTGTGAAACGAATGTTGCTGCTTAAGGTGATGGGTTTAGCGCATGGGAATTCAGGAGTACAATTAGAAACAGTTGAACGCTTACTTTTTTTTTATAACAAAAATATTTTCCCCGTTGTATACCAACAAGGCAGTTTGGGCGCTTCTGGCGATTTGGCTCCTTTGGCCCATCTTACACTTTCATTGATAGGTGAAGGCGAAGTTCATTTTGAAGGCAAACGCTATTCCTCAAAAGAAATCAACGAACGTTTTAGTATTCAACCGATAATACTCAAATCAAAAGAAGGATTAGCATTATTGAACGGAACCCAATTCATGAGCGCTTATGCAATCTTTGCGATTTCATCCGGTTTTGATTTATGGAATAAATTCAATCAGACTGCCGCACTTTCTCTTGAAGGATTTGATGGGAGAAAAGAACCGTTTCAGAAAAATGTCAATGCAATCCGAAATCAGCAAGGTCAGATTGAAACTGCAACATTTTTCAGAGAAATTTTGGAAGGTAGTGAATTGATTAATCGTGAAAAAGCGCATGTACAGGATCCTTATTCTTTTAGATGCATTCCTCAGGTACATGGTGCTACAAAAGACACTTTGGATTTTTGCAGACAAACTATTGAAAGAGAAATCAATGCTGTAACGGATAATCCAACCATTTTTCCTGAGGAAGATGACGTTGTTTCAGCTGGAAATTTTCATGGACAACCACTTGCTTTAGCGATGGATTATCTTGCGATTGCATTGTCCGAACTTGGAAGCATTTCTGAAAGAAGAACGTATAAATTGATTTCAGGAACAAGAGATTTGCCTGCGTTTTTGGTTGCAAATCCAGGATTAAATTCAGGTCTTATGATTGTACATTATGCTTGTGCCTCAATTGTTAGTCAAAACAAACAACTTTGTACTCCAGCATCAATTGATACAATAGATTCCAGTAATGGACAGGAAGATCATGTGAGTATGGGTGCGAATGCAGCAACAAAATTATATAGAGTAATAGATAATTGTTATTCAATCCTAGGAATAGAGTTGATGAATGCGGCCCAAGCTTTTGAATTCCGTAGACCATTGAAAACAAGTGTTGTTTTGGAGGAGTTATTTAGTTCATTCAGAAAAGATGTGAATTTCATTTCTGAGGATCAATATACTTCTGTTTTAATGCATGCTGCAAAGAATTTTGTTAAAAATAAAATGAATAACCATGGATGAAAATATACAAAATAGCTCTTTGGAAAATGGAAAAAAAATGAAGCAGCCTAAGTCATTATTAATAACTGCAATACTATCCATTCTAAGTACCGGAATTACAATTTTAGCAGGATTGCAAGCGTTGTCTGGAGGAAAGCCGTCTGAGGAGGAAATAATGAAGTCTCGACTTCAAATGGCTCAGTCGCTGGAGCAAATACAACAGTATAAAATGGATTATCTTGAGGAAGTTATGCGAAAACTTCAGATCATGATGGATGCAATGTATAATAATTTTGTCGCTTATAGTCTAGTTGCAGCTTTCGTTGCTTCTATTGGTTTGACAGGTGTAATATTAATGTTAATAAGAAAGGAGCTTGGTTTTCATTTGTACATAGTTTACTCATTTCTTTACGTAGGTCAGAGCTATTTATTTGTATCACCCTCAGATGTATCACTTTTTTATGTTATAAGTAATTTCATTTTTTCGGGAATATTTATTTATTTTTACTCAAGAAGTATTTCTTGGTTTAGGAATTGATAACTAAATAAAATATTAAAAAATGAAAAAAATTGTATTTATTTCTTTTGCATTCATTTCATTGCTTGCAAATGCTCAATCAACAAAAACCTATGGCGGTGTGAAATTTCCAACATCTATTGAAGTAGGAAAAGAAACACTTGAATTAAATGGCGGAGGTGTTCGCGAAAAATATTGGATCGACTTGTACGCTGCAGCTTTATATGTTCCTAAAAAAACAGATGATCCTGGTAAAATAATTTATTCCGATGCCGAACAAGCTATTCATATCAAAATTATTTCAAGTAGTGTAACGCGTGAGAGGTTTGTAGAATCCGTTACAGAAGGATTTAAAAATGCAGGACACGGTAAGGCAACAGATGCTGAAATAAAAAAGTTCATGGGATTCTTTTCCGAGGAAATAAAAATTGGTGATAAAATCAATATTGAATACAATCCAGAAAAAGGGGTGACCGTTAAGAAAAATGGAACTATAAAAGGAACTATTTCAGGATTGGAATTTAAAAAAGCCTTGTTTGCAATTTGGTTTGGTTCTAAACCCGCAGATGCCAATTTGAAAAAAGGAATGTTAGGGAAAAATTAAAATTCTAAATCTAATAAAATATAAAGGTGCTCCAAATTGGAGCACCTTTTTTAATTCTCGTTGACTTTTTCTGATTTAGCCACAAACAAAATTTTTATTAAAAAAAAAAGAGGCTACCTTCCGATAACCTCTTGATTCTAATTCTATTTTAATTCTTATATGTTGATGTTTTTGTCTTTTGCGTGCTTGATTTTGAAGTTAAAGTCAAAGACCTTTGTTTCTTTTGCTTTCAGATTCATAGTCCATTCAATAAGTCCAGAAATTTCATCAAGTTTTCCTTTTGATAATTCAATCGATTCAATTGTAATGTCTGCATTTTGAGTGACTGGCAGCTGATCCTGAATTACTAAATCAATGTTTGAAGATTTTAAGTTTTTAACTTCGATGTTGTAAGCAAAACTTCTTTCTTTTCTGTCACCAATGATTTTCTCCTTGCAGTCTTTTTTTACCAAAGTACGTTTAATAACGATGTTTGGATCTTTTCCAAGAGAAAGATTTAAAGTATCATCCATCGTGGTTGGGTCAATGTATGTTTCACCGATGTATGAACCATCAAAATAGATATTTGCTTTTGCAGGAACTAATTGCAACTCATCCAATTTTGTCATTTGTGCAACAAGATAAACTCCTGGATCCATTTTAGGCACAGTGTAATAACGGAATTTTGTATCCAACTCGGCTTGTTTGATTAGCACCATGTGTTGTTCATTATTTGATTTAATCGTATAAGGCAAATCAATTTTAAATTCTGCAGCAATTAAATGATGAACCACTGTGGTAAATTGATCTGCAGTCAATGCATCTTTATCAAAATCAGTTGCTCCATTAAATGTAAACCCTGAATTAAAAGCAGCCTGTGGAATCACGTTTGTTTCTGAAAGATATTCCATTTTTGATTTTTTATCTGATACTTGACGATATGCATTGTAATCAATGTACCAAGGATTCAACTCCGGTTTTGTTTTATTTGCATGTGGATTATTGGTGGATATATTCAATTTGATATCGTTCCAGTCAAGGCCTGTATTTTGGTATACCTGAGCTTTATATGTTAAACTTAATTTTCCGGTAGCCGCTTCACTTCTCAAATCGTAATAAGGAGTCCATCCGGCATTTGAAACAACATAAGACAAATTCAATTTTCCTGAAACCAATTCTTTACTAGATACTGTTATAGTAATTCTTGGAATAGGAGCTTTATTGACTGGGGCGATATAATTACCATTGTTTTCATAATTTCGGTAAGCTGTTAATCGTTCATCCATACCGCGTTTTTTCTCCAATCGTTCTTGTTTCTTTTTATTTAGAGTTAATAATTTCTTATTCAACTCGTTCATTTTTAAAGAGTAATAATCAACGGCTTGCTTTAACAGATTAAGTGAGTCGTTTACTTTTCCTTGTCCACGAATTACACCATTATTGGAAAGAATCGATTTTGTTGCGTTCAAAACATCAATTTCATCTTGAATTTCTTGAATGTCAAAAACTAAAAAACGCAATGAATCTTCAAGAATTCGAATGTCTTTTTTTACCTTTAAAGGAATTCCATCTTCAGAAACGGCAATTGGCTGCGGATAAAAAGTTGAAAATTTACTATCCAGAATGACAACATTTCCAGTTGCCTTTACTTGGATACTTCTCGGATCAATGTACGGACTGATTCCCTCCACAATTATTTCAGTGACTCCAATTTTTGCGTTGTAATTTGCTTTGTGGTGCATTTGAGCTCCTTGTGAGTACACTGTCACTTCTGTTAAAGTGGATTTTACAATTTCTTTTTCTGTGGCTCCAGCCTGAAATATAATTCCACCCAAAACCCATGCTGCTAATATTCGTTTCATAATTGATTATTTTGTTCCGCATACAACCATGAATTATAAAAGTTCATTTCAACGTTAAATTAATACCTTTGTAGTAATGAAATTCAAAGATTACAACCTCGCAAAACCAATCAAAGAACAATTGGAAGTATTGGGCTTTAATCGTCCAACTGACATACAATTCCGTGCTTTAAAGCATATTTTAGATGGTGAGGATGTTATGGCTGTTGCTCAAACTGGAACTGGTAAAACGGCTGCTTTCGTTATTCCAATGTTACACCATTTAATCGTAAAGAAGAGAGGGGTGTATGACGGAATTCGTGGACTAATTTTGGTTCCAACAAGGGAATTGGCAAAACAGATTTCTAACGTTGTTAGCGAAATTGGTGCACAAACAAATGTGAAAGTACTCGGATTGTTTGGTGGTGTAGAACAAGACCTACAAATCAAATCATTGAAAAAAGGAGTTGACATATTAGTTGCTACTCCCGGACGCATGTTTGATTTGATCTCGCAAGGATTTGTAGATATTTCAAAATTGGAGATTTTTGTTTTGGATGAAGCTGATTTGATGTTGGACTTGGGATTTAATAAAGACATTAAAGATGTTTTGAAAAAAATCCCAAAAAACCGTCAAACGTTGTTTTTTACTGCGACAATCGATAAGAAAATTAAATCATTAGCATACGACACCGTAAAAAATGCCATTCGAATTCAGATTTCACCTAAAAATCCCGTATCAAAAAATGTGGCACATGCCGTCGCATTCATTGAAATGGACGACAAGCGATTTTTTCTTGAAAATGTATTAAAAGAATATCCTGAACAGAAATTTATTGTTTTTGTACGAACGAAAGTACGGGCGGAGCGAGTAGTGGCAGCCATGGAACGTGTTGACTTGAAAGCCGAAGCATTGCATGGTGGTATTGAGCAAAAAGAACGTTTTGCCATTTTGGATCGTTTTCGGTCAGGTGAAAATACGGTACTAGTTACTACAGATGTCGCCTGTCGAGGGATTGACATTCCGGACATGGATTATGTAATTAATTATGATTTGCCGGATAATCCTGAAAATTACGTCCATCGTTGTGGTCGAACGGGCAGGGGAAACAAAACTGGACAAGCACTTTCATTTTGTAGCGACATAGAAATTCCATTGCTAGAAGCTATAGAAGAATACACCGGAGAAGAAGTGGAAAGATATCATATTAATTCTAATGAATATAAGGACATCCTAGAGGATACTGATTCCGGTGATAACAATTGGCAAAAATTGCTTCGAGATAACAATTCAGAAGAGTGGGAGGATAAATAGAAATCGGAATGAAAATCAAAGTAATTGAAGACTTTTAAAAATTGACGAAATCACTTTATTTTTTCTCCTTATTCATCCCTTTTCATCTTATCTTTGCACTAAATTATTTCATTCATGTCAGACGATAAAAAAATCATTTTTTCGATGGTAGGTGTTTCCAAAACGACACCTCAGGGAAAACAAATCATCAAAAACATCTATTTATCCTTTTTCTATGGGGCTAAAATCGGAATCATTGGTTTGAATGGTTCAGGAAAATCAACTGTAATGAAAATCATTGCTGGGTTGGATCAGGCTTATCAAGGAGATGTTGTATTTTCACCGGGATATTCGG
>CANGLG010000132.1 GCA_947454395.1 Flavobacteriales bacterium | reverse complement strand
GTGGCGTCATTTGCTACAACAATACATTGTCTTTTTTTAACATAACCGATTACAACCACAACACCACCTGATGGACAGCCACCATGTTCTTTATACATTCCATGGCCTGCTAAAGCTCCTATTTCAATACGTTCGGTGTTGGGATCAAGTAAGAAATCAATTCGTTCTCTGGCTGTAAGTTTACCATTTTCATGAAGTTTTTCAATTCGTTTCTTTCCACCACCTTCATAAATTTTGGCTAATTCTTGTTCTAATGAACTTATCTTAAGCCGCATTTGGTCATCGTTGAAATTGAACTCTAATTCTTTTTGAGAGACAGCCATAGTTTTGATTTGAAGTCCAAAGATACAAAATGAAACTTTTGTTTGTAGAGTCAAAGAAATTAAATAGAAATTGTTTTTAATATGTTTAACTTAACTTGCTATGTTTCTTCTTTTTCCTATTTTCACAAATTAATAAAAACTGAAACATTTCTTATGAGTCAAGAATCATCAACTGAAACAATTCAAAAAAAAAACAAAAGTAATTTAACACTATATATTTTGATTGCTATGCTTGCAGGAGCAACTCTTGGAGCTGTAATACATGCATATTTTGATACTGAAACTGCGTTGAAATTTAGTACTTATATAAAGTTGTTGGCTACAATTTTTATTCGACTTGTTCAAATGATTATTGCTCCACTTGTTTTTACAACTTTAGTAGTTGGAATAGCAAAATTAGGAGATATTAATTCGGTCGGAAGAATTGGTGGTAGAGCGCTAGCATGGTTCTTTTCAGCCTCTTTTATTTCGTTGGTAATAGGATTATTATGGGTGAATTTCCTCAAGCCAGGTTATGGGTTGAATCTCACAGATATGGATTTATCTGCAGCAAGCGAAGTAACGGATAAAACACAAGATTTTTCAGTCCAGCATTTCGTGGAACACATTATTCCAAAATCGGTTTTTGAAGCGATGGCAACCAATGAAATTCTTCAAATTGTTGTCTTTTCAATCTTTTTTGGTTTGGCTGCTGCTTCAATTGGTGACAATGTGAAACCAGTTATAACTGCAATGGATAAGGCATCTCACATTATTTTGAAAATGGTGAATTTTGTAATGAAATTCGCCCCTATCGGTGTTTTTGGAGCTATAGCTGGAGTTTTTGCAGTAAAAGATATTTCAGATTTAATGATTACCTACACCAAGTTTTTTAGTTCATTTTTAGTTGGAATTGCGTCTCTTTGGGTTGTTCTACTTTTAGTTGGTTATATTTTCCTCAGGAATCATTTGAAAACACTTCTGAAAAGAATCGTTAATCCATTGGTAATTGCCTTTGGAACCACTAGTAGCGAAGCTGTTTTTCCGAAGTTAACAGAAGAATTAGAGCGTTTTGGGATCAAAGATCGTATTGTTTCATTCATGTTGCCTTTGGGATACTCATTCAATTTAGATGGTAGTATGATGTATATGACTTTTGCGAGCCTTTTCATTGCACAAGTTTATGGAGTTCATTTGGATTTAGGCACACAACTCACTATGTTGATTGTTTTGATGCTCACAAGTAAGGGGATTGCGGGAGTACCAAGAGCAAGTCTAGTTGTTGTAGCTGCAACTTGTGGGATGTTTAAAATTCCAATTGAAGGAGTTGCCTTGATTTTGCCGATAGATCATTTTTGTGATATGTTTCGTAGTGCGACGAATGTTCTTGGAAATTCAATAGCAACGGCGGTGGTAGGGCAATGGGAATCAAAGAAGCATTAAGATTAAATTTCTTTTAAAATAGATAATAGTGTATTGATTTCAATATCATGTTTACCCCCGAAAGTTTTTGTTTGAAATCCAATTTTTTGATAAAATTCAATTTCTTCTATTTGTTGGTGTTCAAAATAATATTCATCATTATCCCCAATGACAAAATAATTGCTTGATTTTTCTTTTATTTCAGGCTTTTCCAAGTCAGGAGGAAAAACAGAAGCCCACAAGATAAGTTGATTGGCATTTATTTTTCCACTGAAAAACCAACGTGCGGCAGTTGCTCCCCCTTGTGAAAAACCCAAAATAATTGATTTTTCAAATTTCTTTTTCTGATTAATTTCTTCAAATAATTGCGAAAGCCAATGAATATTGTCTTGAATATCTGACTCACGATCATCCTTTGTCATCCACGATGCACCAACTCTGCCTGAAGTTCCGTTTAGATAAAAACGATGCATTCCTTCGGGCGCAACAACTAGATAATTTTCAGGTAGTTCCTTAAATTTTCTAATGAAGAATTCTGCCAATTGACCATAACCGTGAAACACGAAAATTAATTTTGTTGCTTTTTCTATATTTCCAACAATTTGGTAACGAAAGTTTTTTTGTGAAATAAATTTATGTTCCAAAACGAAATTGAATAAAAACGCAAAATTACTATATTTGTTTTATGAGACGATTCTTTTCGTTTTTATTAATGTCCATTTTTATTTGGCAACTAGCTGGCTTTTTCGTTTTCTTCGAATTAGAGAGATTCCACGTCCGTAAAGAAATTAAAAAGGCTATCAAGCATAGTTTACCGGAGAAAGAATTTAAACAATTCAATTTTTCTGCATTGGAATTCAAAAGTTTAACTTGGATTAATGATCATGAATTCAAGATGAATGGAAGAATGTATGACGTTGTTAAAAAGAGTAAAATTAACTCTGGATATTCAGTTTCTTGTATCGATGATATTCAGGAAACGGTGTTGTTTGCAAAATTAGATGAGGCCACAGTTTCAAATTTGAATAATCAGCCTGAAAAATCCCCTTTAAAATCCTGTGTTAAAGTTTTTAAATCAAGTTATTTAAATAATGAATTTGACATTGAACTGGTAACATCAAGCTATATTATTACCCAAAAGGATTTTTTTCATTACGATTTTATTTTCGCTCAATTTAAAGTAGCAGAACATTTAGAGCCCCCAAAGATTTTAGTTTAATTTACCTTATATTATATTAAAAAATTAAAAGTGCATTAGAACGCGATTCTGTGAGTCGTAGTTTTGATGTTAATATGAATTAAACTAAAATCTAATGAAAAAATATTTTTTAAGCACCCTGATGCTATTTAGCGTCTTTATATTAAGTGCGCAAAACAAACAAATTCAATTAACTATTCTTGATAATTTTACCTTGCAACCCCTTGAAAATGTTAAGGTTTTAAATGCTGAAAAGGGTCAGAACTTAGGATTATCAGACAAAAATGGAAAAGTTTCCGTTTCAATTAAAAATGGGTACATCGTTCTCATTCATCCTGAATATTTAAAGCAGGAAGTCCTAATTACTGAGTCAGCAACAGAGGGTGTTGTTTATTTAAGACAAAATCAAAATTCTCTTGAGGAAGTGGTAGTTTCAGCTAGTCGTTTTGAGGAAAAGCGCAAGGATGTTGCTCAGAAAATCCAAGTAATGAAGGCAAGTGAAATACAAAATTTCAATCAATCATCTATGGCTGATGTAATGGCGAATTCAGGCAATGTGTTCGTTCAGAAAAGCCAATTAGGAGGAGGAAGCCCAATTATTCGTGGTTTTGAAACGAACAAAGTTTTAATGGTAGTAGATGGAATCCGAATGAATAATGCGATTTATCGTGGTGGCCATCTTCAAAATATCGTTACACTTGATAACTCAATGATGGATCGAGTTGAAGTAGTTTTTGGTCCTGGATCAGTTGTTTATGGTTCGGATGCAATCGGTGGTGTGATGAGTTTTACAACGAAAAATCCAATATTGAGTTCAGATGACAATTTGTTGGTTAAATCAAGTGCTTATGCTCGCTATTTTAGTGCAGCTAATGGTTTTGCAACAAATGCCAATGTTTCCATTGGAACAAAGAAGTTTGGTTCTTTAACTTCATTTACCTATTCCAAATTTGGAGACTTACAACAAGGTTCTGTAAGAAATCCTTACGTTGGGAATTTTGGTGCTAGAAACTGGTTTGTTGAGCGAATCAATGGCGTTGATTCCATGATTGTGAACGCAGATACCAATAAGCAAGTTGGATCTGCTTATAATCAATATGATATCCTTCAAAAATTCACTTTTAAACAAAACGAAACGGTTACACATAAATTGAATTTTCAATTGTCGAATTCAAGTAATATTGACAGATATGACCGTTTGACTCAAATGTCAGGCTCCAAGCCAAAATATGCAGAATGGTATTACGGACCTCAATTCAGGAAGTTAGCTGCTTATACGTTAGCTTTATCAAACAAAAATTTATTGTATGACAATGCGCGAGTAGTTCTTGGTTATCAGTCCATTGAAGAAAGCAGAATGGATCGAAAGTTTAAAAAGGATTTCCTAAACCATCGTGTTGAAAATCTAGACATTATTACATTGAATGCTGATTTCACCAAAAAAATTGGTTCCAATGAACTTCGATATGGTTTGGATGCGTATTATAATAAAGTAAATTCGACTGCGTATACAGAGGATATTTCTGCAGATACAACGGCGAGTTTAGATACACGCTATCCGGATGGTGGCTCTAATATGAGTTCAGTTGCTGCTTATTTAACACATACGTGGGAAATCACGGATAAGTTGATTTTGAATGATGGAATTCGTTTTTCACATGTAGGACTGAATGCGAAATTCAATGATAAAACGTTTTTTCCTTTTCCTTTTAATGATATAAATCAACGTCATAATGCGCTAAATGGAAATTTGGGATTGATTTATATGCCAACGTCAAAATGGAGATTCACGTTATCCGGCTCTACTGGATTTAGAGCTCCAAATGTCGACGATTTAACGAAAGTGTTTGAATCGGTTCCTGGAAGTATTGTTGTGCCAAACCCAGATCTGAAAGCTGAATATTCCTACAATGGAGAAGTTGGAGTTTCTTATGAAATCGCCCCTGATTTTTACGTGTCAGCAAATGCATATTATACCTTGTTGAAAAATGCGCTAACAGTTCAAAATGGGTTATTTAATGGTCAAGATTCAATCATGTATGATGGACAATTAAGTCAAGTTATGACAACAACAAATGCTGGTCAGGCTTATGTTTATGGGATTGAAGGAATGATTTCTGGAAAATTAAGTGATCATTTTAACATGGTTGGTACAGTGAATTATACCAAAGGACGTATTAAAACTGATTCGATTCCGTACCCCTTAGATCACATTCCGCCAGTGTTTGGAAAATTTAGCTTGGGATATAGCATGAATAAGTTCAAAGCAGAGTTTTTTGTAAATTACTCAGGTTGGAAACGATTAGAAGATTATAATTTAATCGGAGAAGACAATTATGCTTATGCAACTGTGAATGGAATGCCAAGTTGGTATACGTTAAACTTGAGAATGAATTATGCTTTCAACAAGTTTGCTTCATTACAAATTGCGTGTGAAAACATCCTAGATCAGAATTATAGAAACTATGCGTCAAATATTTCTGCTCCAGGGAGAAACTTTATTGTGACGCTGAGAGGAAATTTTTAATTGATTACGAATTGCCTGTGAAAGTGGTCGTTGTTATTCAGCGGCCATTTTTTATTTCCTCTTCGTCATATATTTCCCTTCTTGGGGAACATAGAAAAAAGTATAAAGCAATTCAGATGTTGGATTGATGCTTGGTTCAAATGTATTTAAATCGGCGTTTTTCGGAACAGAACCAAGATTTGCTTTCATAACCTGAATGTCTTTGAAAGCAGAATAACTTCCAGTTGTATACTTAAACGAATAACATTCACTTTTGGAAGTTCCCATCCCGTCGAAATTCCGAAATTCAAAAACGCGTCTTGGCGTGTGATTAATTACTGTAAAGAAATCCTTGAAGCTAGAGTTTCGAATTCTAAAGTCAATTAAAATGTCTTTGTAATTTTCAGAGCTGATATTTTCAAAGCTGATTTTTAAAGGCAAAAGGGGAGAAGAGGCAATTACAATTGGTGGAGAAATTAAATCTTTGGCACCATCGTAATAAAAGAAAAAATTGAAATTCCCCATATATCCAATTTCTGCACGCTTAGCCGGATTCGCTGAATTTGCGGCTTCGTTAATTGCGAAATCAAGTCTATTTACGGTTATAATCGCATCCTGCTTGTCGTCTCCATCCAAATTTTCTTTATAAATCTTTAGTTCATATTTTTCATTTGAAGAAATACGAAGTTGCGATTCAATATGTCTTTTAGCATAGGTATTCAAATCACCTTTTTCATCAGGTAACTCACTTTCATTAATCACTTTTCTGGTTTCTTCGGTGGATTCTGAACAGGAAAAAAACAACGGTATAATTAATGTAATCAGTTGAAGTTGAATATACTTCTTGTTTTTCATTTTAAATAGTTAGTTAATTATATCTAAGCTTAATTGAATTCTTTTGAATTTTATTTCTTTCCCTGAAAATTAACAAATTTTAGAAAATTTTCCCTGGATTT